>VBOM01000161.1 GCA_005877535.1 Nitrospirota bacterium
GCAGCGGCGAGTTTGGAGCGGGCGATTGCAGTCAATGCCTCGTTTGAACCAGCCTATCTTGCGCTCTCCTCGATCTATGAGTCGCGGCAGGCCCAGGATCGCGCGGTTGCCGTGCTACGGAAATATCTCCAGGCGGTGAACCCGCGAAACCGGGATATCCGGCACCAGTTGGTTCGCCTCTATGTGGCCGCGAAGGATTATCAGGGCGCCAGGAAGGAATTGAATGATTTGCTGGCGGAGGACCCTTCGGACCTCGACGCCCAGCTTCGAATGGCACTTCTGTACGGGGAAGAGAAGGAATATCCTAAGGCCATCGATCAACTGACCCAGATTCTCAAGGCGCGTCCGACGGAGCTCAAAATCAGAGATTACCTTGGATTTCTCTACGAGGAGTCCAAGGATACGAAGAGGGCCATCGAGACGTACACGTTTAACGTGCAACTTGAGCCGTCCTATTTCGAAGGGCATCTGCATCTCGGCCTGTTGTTCTATCGATTGAAGCAATTTCCTGAGGCCATCACGCACTTGACCCAAGCCCTCGCGATTAATTCAAAACAGCCTGAAGCCCACATCGTGCTGGGATTGACATATTTGCAGAAGGACCAGTTCGACGAAGCGGCAAAGGCCTTGGAAGAAGGCATCAGCCAGAACCCCCAGAGCGCCGATTTGCACTTCAATCTTGGCACTGTCTATGACAAGCTCAATCGATTCGATGACGTCGTGCGCGCCATGGAGTCTGCAATCAAGCTGGATCCCCATCATGCCGATGCGCTCAATTATCTGGGGTACAGTTATGCAGAGCGGGGGGTCAAGATCGATCAAGCGCTCTCCTTGACCAGGCAGGCTGTCGCGCTCAGACCGAGCAATGGGTACTATATCGATAGCCTCGCGTGGGCCTTGTTTAAATCCGGCTTGTTAACCGAAGCCTTGACGGAGATGAAGCGCGCCGTTGCGTTCGCCGGGGATGACCCGGTGCTCTATGAGCATCTCGGGGATATTTACGCCAAGCAACGAAACCTCTCAGACGCCCGTGAGTCCTGGCTCCATGCGCTGGAGCTTGACCCATCCAACAACAAGTTGATGGACCGATTCCGTGAATTGGGGATGGGCGATCCGACACAGGAAGAACGTATCCAACAGGCCAAACGGCGTGTATCCGAGAAGATACAAGCTCAATGACACTTCTCTCGCCCTTAACAGAAGTCCTGTGGCCCAACTTTTATCTCCCTTCTCCATCATTAAGCTCATTTGCCGCTATCTCCCCTGAGTCTTCTCCGCTGCATCTGACAAGCTGATTCTGTCAAGTCGTTCTCGCTCTAAATATTTGTTTTCACAGATTGTTCCTTTCATGCAGATGGCGAAGCCCCAGGATTTTCCCTGCTCCGCGGAGTGAAAGTGGAATGCGTCAGGTCCCGTACAGTCGATGACAAATATTGGCAGATCAGAGCAAAAGCAGCAGAGATTACATCCGACCATGGTCGGTTGCTTGGAGGCTAACGATCATAACTGTTTGATATTTCATGTGACTAAGTCCTTCATGGCCTGGCAATGTACTGGGCATCGAACCTGCTTGAGGGCTAGGTACCAGAAATCTGACGTAAGTTCCGATGAGAAAGAAGCAAGGGTGTGAAGGGGGTAAGGTTAGTGAACCATCAACAAGGAGGCAGTACGATGTTTAAGCAGTTGAAGGGGCAAAAAGGATTTACCCTGATCGAGTTGATGATCGTGGTCGCGATCATCGGGATCTTGGCGGCCATCGCCATCCCGAACTTCTTGACCTATCAGTTGAAGTCGAAGCAGTCGGAAGCGAAGACGAACCTCCAGGCAATCAAGACCTCGGAAATCTCCTTCCAAGCGGAGCGAGGCTGTTACGTTGGAGTTGCTGTTGAGGTTGGTCAGCCTTTACCTGTGACCGCTGTCAAAACAGCTCCATGGCCCTGGGGTATTGGTGCGCCCCCCCCAGCTCCCGGTACTCTCTGGTGTACTGCGGTGTTTGCAGGTGCTTTTGCCGATATTGGGTTTAAGGCAACCGGGAATGTGAACTACGTCTATGGAGTAAATGCCACGACGGTGGCGGCCCCTGGGATCTATACGACGGCCGTTGATTGTCCTTTGGCCATTGCTGGGACCGGCGCCACCGGAGCGGCTGGTAATAACAACTTTTATGCGGCAGCTCGAACCAATCTGGATGGCGATGCCGTTGGGGCAACCAATGGAGTGTCAACCTGGGATGCCGCGGTTGACCATGGCGCCAACGACTGTACGACCGGCGTGTACTAGGCCGGTGTAGGTTAGGTCACTGGTCCCGGCAGCCATTCGGCTGTCGGGACCTTCCGTTTTACTCATCCTGCCGGTCTGTCTTTCATGATGATCTCAACCTCGTATTTACCTCACCGCAGTGCGCCGATCATGAATCAGGTTCTGCTCGGCGTGGGCGGAATCCTCCTGCTGGCCTGCGTCGGCTGGCTGCAAGGGGAGCTTGATCAGCGGCAGGATCGGATAGCCTTGCAGATCGAAGGTCTCGCGCAGCTTCCTAACGGCGAATATCTGAAACCGGCCTTGCTCGGCTATCACCACTTAGGTGCTGATATTCTCTGGCTCAGGCTGGTCCAGGTTATCGGAAAAAAAGGAAACAGCGAAGCCGAATACGAATGGATGTATCATGCATTGGACGTGGTCACCACGCTCGATCCTCAGTATGCCTATGCCTACTATGCCGGCGGAGTCATTCTCGGCGATCTCGCCAACCGCCCAGACTTGAGCATCCGACTGCTTGAAAAGGGCGTCAAGGCGAATCCTCAAGTCTGGAACATTCCCTTTCTGCTTGGGTACAACTATTATTTTCTGCTCGGTGATCCAGCCAAGGGGGCTGAGTACATTATGCAGGCGGCCAGTCTACCGGATGGCCCATCCTATCTCCCAGGGCTTGCCACTCGTATGGCTGCGGAGGCTGGGAGCCCTGAAACAGCCTTAGCGTTTCTTGAAGCGCGTCTACGGGAGACGCAAGATACGGAGATGCGAGAAGTCTTGGTGAAACGGATGAAAGAAGTTATCATTGAACGGGATATTCGCCTATTGGAGAACGCGGTGGAAGCCTATCGGATGCAACATCGGACCCTTCCTGCAACACTCACGGATCTCATGGCGGCGGGAGCTCTTCCGATTCTGCCGCAGGAACCGTTCGGAGGGGACTATCGGATGGATCCGAAGACCGGTTCGGTCTCCAGTTCGACTCATCCGGAGCGGCTGCGCACATTTTTCAAACGTAAACAGTCTACCTACAGTTTCCCCAAGGTACAGCCTGACTACAGTTTTCCTAGGACATGGGAGTGAGTCATGACGCCTAGCTCAGATCTCGTGGTCCAGATTGAGCAACTCTCCAAGATTTTCCGCGTAGGATTCTGGGGGAAACGAGTGACCGCGGTGGATTGCCTTAACCTCGAAGTCCGAACTGGGGAAGTGTTCGGTTTTCTCGGCCCGAACGGCGCGGGGAAAACAACCATCCTCAAGATTTTGATGGGGCTTATCTATCCGACGAGTGGGACCGCCAGGCTATTCAATTTGGAATTGGGCGATCCCCGCGCCAAGACACGTCTGGGATTCCTTCCTGAATCGCCGTATTTTTACGACTACCTCACAAGCCGGGAGTTTCTTGGGTTCTACGGGCATCTGTTCGGGCTGTGGGGCTCTGTTCTGGACAAGCGAGTCGACGAACTCTTGGAGCTGGTCGGTATGACCCACTGTTCAGTTCCCACATCTTGCACGATGCCGAAGTGTTGTGCGATCGGGTCGCGATGATCCTGAAGGGCCGTCTCGTGGCCTGTGGCCGGGTGACCGACTTGCTGGATCAAGGGGCGAGTCACCAAGTGGAACTGGTCGTGGATCGTCTGACCCCCGAAGGGTTGGACCACTTACGCCCGCTTACCGACAAAGTGGTGATGCAGGGAGATCGAATGCTCGTGGTGCTGAAGAACCAACAACAAGTGGGGGGAGCGCTGGAGATTATCCGTAGTGCGAAGGCTTGTCTGGTGTCGCTCAATCCTCAGAAGGGGTCGTTGGAAGACCTCTTTATCCGGGAAGTCAAAGGACATCGGAGTCCGCTGGAGGATCGCGCATGAAAATCCTGTCGATCGCGCTGAATACCTTCCGGGAAAACTTGCGCGACAAGCTGCTCTATAATCTGCTGGTGTTCGCTCTGTTCATGATCGGCAGTTCTGTGCTCCTGTCACGGTTAACCTTGGGGGAATTCCACCGTCTCATTCTTGATTTAGGGCTAGGGAGTATTAATTTCTTCGGGGTGTTGATTGCCATTTTTGTCGGGATCGGACTGGTGAGCAAGGAGATCGAGAAGAAGACCATCTATACGATTGTGTCCAAGCCGGTGGCGCGATACCAATTTCTGCTCGGAAAGTATCTGGGTCTCACGATCACCTTGTTCGTCAATACGGTGGTCATGGCGCTGGGACTGTTGGTGGTGCTCTATGCCCAAGCGGTTCCTGTCGAGGGGATGCTCTTCAAGGCGCTGGCGCTGATTTTCGTCGAGTTCATGGTGATCACTGCGGTCGCCCTGCTGTTTTCCACCTTTACCAGTGCCACCCTGAGTGCCATCTTCACGCTCGCGATGTATGTGATAGGACATCTCACGGCCGACCTGAAAACCTTCGGGGCGAAGATGGATGATCTCAGCCGGGGGATCTTGGATGGGATCTATTATCTCTTGCCCAACCTGGAGCGCTTCAACTTGAAGGGGCATGTCGTTCATCACCTGGAGGTAAGTGGTGCGGACCTGATGCTGATTGTCGCCTACGGAGCGACGTACACAGCAGTGCTCCTCTTCACGGCCAGCCTTATTTTTCATCGGCGAGATTTCCGTTAAGACGTCCAGCCGGTGGTTCTGATTCTCCACTTGCATTATGCTAAGGAGCCAGGTATTGAAAGGAGTGTCACAACTGCCCTGTTCGTCGTTCAGCTGTTGAGATTCATACCGGA
>VBOM01000162.1 GCA_005877535.1 Nitrospirota bacterium
CAGCGGAACTCCAATTTCGGCTAGCTTCTGCAGTGCGACTCCAGTAACCATGGACAATCAACCGCTTGATCTTCCCCAAGAGTGGAGTCATGGCAAGCACAAGGTTAGTTATAGCGAGGTGGCACTACGGCAGGATCAGGCGGATTTCGCAGCTTGGAGCATGCATCGTTCTGCGACATTTCTGATGGCGGTTGCAATGAAGGACGCAATCACGGCCGGGGTTCCGGACCCAAAGAATGCAACGAATTCAGATGTTCAGGCAGCATATCAAATATCGAGATTGATTCGAAACGCTTTCGCACACAGCCCATTCAATCCTGTTTGGTCTATTGATCCAGATTGCCGCAATCGAGTGTTTGAAGTAAGCGGCGTTGTTTTGTTAGATACAACGGATCTACAAGGAGTCGAGTTTAACTGGCGGCACTACGGCGGTCCTTTGGCAATGCTTCGTCTGTGTAGGTATGTCCGCTTTGAAATCCTTAAGGATCTAAAACGGCCCAGAAAGAAACTCCCGAGCCCGAAGAATATTTACTATCTGCAGGGCAACCTAATTCTGAGGCCAGCAAAGAAATCAGAAAAGCGAAAATAAAGTCTCGCTAGTTATCGCTCCTCCAGAACTTGAGGGCTGTGAAGGAGATCCGTGCGCACAACCCTACTGCTCACTGTTTCTAATATCTTCATACCCATTGCCTTTATGGCACCTGAAGTACAAGGACAAACCGCATTGAAAACAATCCATGAAGTGATTACTCTAGCGTGAGCGGTGTCCCTCATCTTTATGGAGTGCGAATCCATGGCTACGAAGAAAAAAGAGTCGGCAAAGCCGAAGGAAGTGGTGAAAACGGCCACGGGACCCACTGTTGGGGGTTTGGCAGAAGACTTTGAAAGGCTCGGCGTCTTCTATCTGGGGCGGTCGTACGATCTCGCAACCAAGCAATCGAAGCCGGGCTGGCTGTTGTATGACTCGAAAGATCTGGTCACCCATGCTGTCTGCGTCGGGATGACCGGCAGCTAAAAGATGGGCCTCTCTATCGGACTCCTCGAAGAAGCGGCGATTTCGGTCGGTGCCTCGATTCTAGGGGCGTTTCTCGGAAGAAAAACCGTTAGCGCGACGAAGATCGTCCGGGCGACAACGGCGATACGTGGAGCCGGACGTGCGATCAAGGAATCGAAGGACGTGGGGCAAGCCGAAGAGAACGTCTCGGCGTTGCAGCAACAATTAGCCGACCTCGAATCCCAGTTTAAGACGGAGACCGATGCCCTCGCTGCCGCGACCGATCCCCTCAACGAAAAACTCGAAACCGTCTCTCTCAAGCCCACCAAAGCCAACATCGCCGTGAAACTCGTCGCCCTCGCCTGGACGCCTCACTGGCAGGATGGGAAGGGAGTCCTGACCCAATCATGGCAGTGATGGGTTCTCTCGGTAATGCGTAGTTTCGGATAAGCACTCCGCAAGTATTCTTGATATTTTCTGCCTACTGGTCTCGGTTCTGGATCGTGGACTTCAGCCCATGGATTTGCTCGATCACGCATTCGAACTCGGTAGTATGGCGCGCAGTGATGGCGGTGGATTCTGAAGCATCAGAATGACTCACGGCGCGCTACCTAGTCGGCGAGGGAAGGAGCTGTCAATTTGACTGACAATACAGAGACGACTGGTGGAGAAATGAGGATCGCAAAGAAACGTTGATCACTCATCGAGCATGGCAACGGGGGAGTCCAACGATTGAGTCTGGTTGTGCGGTATACAAAGAAGGCCAACGGTGCTGACAATCTTGTGATCCTCCCTGGCCTTCTTAAAGATGAAATCGGCCCCGGCGAGCGAGCAGCAGGTCTTATTGTCGCGCGAGGGGTCGTCCGTGACGACGATGATGGTCGGCGGGACCATCAATCGCTTGATGTGCCGGAGGACTTCGATTCCGCTGCCATCTCGGAGTGAGGAATTCAGGATCGCGATATCCGGTTTCCGATTCAAAATCATTGCGGTGGTTTCTTCCGAGTCCGACGATTCTCCCACCACCTGCACGCCGGAGATCTTCTCAAGGCGCTTCTTGAGTCTGTCGCGAAAGTGGGCATCAGTGTCGGCTATGACGATGGTCATGCGATGGCTCCACCAGGGGTAACAGTTTATCGAGTCATCCAAGTCTTTAGAGTCAAACAAAGAAAAAAACAATCAGGTGAACACATACGCACTGTAGGAGGAGTCTGACGCCGCACCCATCGTCACACAGGTGCGAGTGGATCAAGCCGCCTCCTATATTCCCAGTACCCCAGAGACTTTTTATGCTCTGGTTAGTCATCATGGTGGCTATTCAACCAAATGATGGTCGAGGGCATAGAGGATCAGTTCGGCGGTGGTCGTGAGTTGTAGCTTGTCCAGGAGACGGGCTCGATAGGTACTGACGGTCTTGATGCTGAGAGTGAGAGACTGTGCAATGTTCTTGACGGACTGGCCCTGGGATAACAATACAAGGACTTCGAATTCTCGCTCAGACAATGTGTGACGGGCGGGACCGGTGGGATTCTTGCTCACGCCTCGACTCCGAGCGGGAGACGATGCGGCTGTGACAAGATGAGCGCTTGGATGTTTCATACCGTCGTGAGTATCGGTTCAAGGTAGACATCAGTGATGATGCATGTGCCTCGCCCCACAGTGGATTGGATGTTCAAACGGCCACCGATTTTTCGAACCCGATCTTCCATGTGCGCGAACCCAATGCCCTTGGTCGCTCCATGCTCGACGTCGAATCCCGATCCGTTGTCGCAAATGCTCAATCGTACTCGTGAGTCGATACGCCGAAGGGCGATCACGATTCGTGTGGCACGGGCATGACGGACGCAATTGCTCAAGGCCTCCCTAGTGATCGTGACGAGTTCACGTGCTTCTTCACCGGTCAGGATCTCCTCTGCCGCCGGGTCGACCCTCACACGAATCCCTACCTCACTCACCCCCTCAACGGTCTGGGCAAGGGCCTGTAACTCGGAGACCAGCCTAAACGGATCCACGCGGTCGGATTCCACACTCAGAATCATGCGCCGGATGTCTTGGATGAGCTTGTGGAGCTGGTCAGCTGCCTGATTGCAAGCGCGCAACCCAGCTTGTGGCGCCCCCCTGCGCAATTCATGGGATTGCGCAAGGCTTAACCCAATCGCATAGAGCGCTTGCAGCACAGTGTCATGCAATTCCCGTCCGATGCGGCTGCGATCGTGAAGCAGGGCGCTCAATCGTTGTTCGGATGCCTTGAGGGCGGAAGCGAGGCTGCTACCGGCCTGTTTCTGCAGCAGGTAAGAAACAGACTCAGCTCTGTCCTGAGGAATCCCTTGAGCGAGAGACGCACCCTGGTTCGCCGCCTTGCCAGGTAATTGCCGAAACCCATTGATAATCTGGAAGCCCCGCCGATCTATTATCAGTTGGAACATCCTTTCGAGAAAATGACGTGAAACGTCAACGGAGTCCTTCTTCGCACGGACTCCTCAGATGAGAGACCACTACTAGTATGCGCCTGCCTTGCATTCCGTCACCTGGCGAATCCGCCAGGTGACGAATGAGCCACGAATTTGGAACCATTCGGGCCCGGTCACGCATTGCTGTTGTAGTTAAACCTGTTGGAGGTGCCCATGAGTGACAGAGTCATACAGGAAGCAGGACAGTTTGCCTTCTGCGAGGGGGAGTTTCTGGTCAAGACGCTCGAAAGGGAGGAGGAGTTACGGCAGGCCTATCATCTTCGGCATAGGGTCTTTGCAGAGAAGCTAAAGTGGGTTCCGGAAAGGAAGGACCAACTCGAGTCTGATGTCTATGATGCATGGAGTACCTCTATAGGTCTTTTCTCTAGCCAGCAACAATTGTTGGGAATGGTGAGGATGACGCCCGCTCCGCTCCCATTTATGCTGGAAAGCGAGTTCAGCGGATGCCTGGTCGGGTCACATCGAGTTCGCAAGGAACTCGATACTGCGGAAATTACCCGGTTGGCCGTGGACCCTACAATTACCGATCGAGGTCTCTCTGCAAAGCTGATGCGGACTATTTTCAAGGGCATGTATCACTGGACTCTCGCGAATAATATTCGATACACCTACCTAGTCGTTGAAAGTAGACTTCTGCGTGTAGTGCAGTGGATAGGGTGGCCCTGTCATGCGATCGGTACTCCCGTAGCACTTCCTCCAGCGGATGTGCTCTCGGTTGGGGCGCTGCTCGATCTCGACGAGTTTCGCTCAACTGCAGCGTCTAAGCGACCTGAGATGCTGGAGTGGCTGCATACCACGGAGCCAGCCACGACGGAGATTGTGGCA
>VBOM01000163.1 GCA_005877535.1 Nitrospirota bacterium
TAACCCCGGCAAATCCGATAATTGTCAGGTACGCCGCTCGTTTGGCCCTCCAGCCCACCGTCAGGCGTCCCAGCAGCACGGCAAAGTAGAAAACCCACGTCACCAAGGCCCATGTTTGCTCGGGGTTCCAGTTCAGATACGAGCCCCGAGAAAACTCAGCGGACAACGCACCAGTAATGATGCCAAGCGTAAGTAGTGGAAACCCGGTCACGATCGATTGTTGATTCAGATGGTCGAGATAATCCAAGGCAGGCAACTTTGAATAGAGGACATTGAAACGTTTGGACTTGAGAAGTCCGTCCTGAATCAGATACATGACACCAGCCAGAAAGGCGATGGCAAAGCCCACCGTACCGAGCATGCTCAGGGTGACATGAACCCACAACGTTCGAAACACCGGCGTGAGCGTCGGAGCAGTTTCAGGCAATGCAGCGGCAAAAACCAGTGAGACCAGTGCCAGAGGGACGATGAACGAGCCAATCACGTGCAGACGATGGCGGAACTCCACGACGAGAAAGACCAAAATCAGCACCCAGGAAGAAAACGACAGGGCTTCATGGAACCCTGGAGACGAGACCTCTGTCGCCCCGATCATCCCTGCGACTAACGCAATCGTGTGTGAGGCAAACCCGACCGCCGTCACCCCCAGTGAGATCTTCGACAGGGCTTCCGAAGACCAGAGCAAATAAGCAAGATAGGAAACGGTAGCCGCAAAATACAGGACCATCGTCACAACGAAAAACATGGCGGCCATGCAGGTCTATCCTCACACACGTTTCAGGACAAACAGACTGAAATAAAACGGAGAATTATATCGATGGCTCGAGATGGGAGTCAACCAAACGGTCGTGACGTGGGATGCCGGACGACCACGTCTCGTTCCCCCGGCACCCTCTATGTCGTCGGCACCCCGATTGGCCACCCTGATGACATTACCATTCGGGCGCTTGCCACACTGAGCAAGGTCGCGGTAATTGCGTCAGAGGACCCTCGCGCGACCCAGGCGCTCCTAGCCCATCATAGCATCACCGCAACAGTCACAAGTTACGGCCCGTTCAATCGCCACGAAAAGGTCCTGCTTCTTCTGCACCGACTCACGCAGGGACAGGATGTCGCCCTCGTCTCAGAAAACGGCACCCCGGTCATCTACGACCCGGGCAGTCTGTTTGTGGCTGCCGCCCATCAAGCAGGTATCCCGGTCAAGGCCATCCCTGGTCCCTCTGCCATGACGGCATCGGCTGCGATCTCTGGCTTTTCTGGTGATGCGATCATCTTTGACGGACACCTTCCGTCAAACAATCATCGCCTCGCGCGATACCTCTCACGACTCCGCAAAGAACGAAGAACCCTCGTATTCTATGTGGGTCCCAGAGCCCTCATAGAGGTGCTGAAAATCCTAGCGCAGATTCTTCCTACCAGACAGATTACCATTGCCATGAATCTCACAACCTGCAAAGAGACACTGTCTCGCGGGAGGCCGGGTGAGTTGCTCGATCAGATCGGGCCAGTGCCAAAGAACTCAACGGTAACAGTGGTCATTGAAGGGTATGGGGTAGAATCGCAAAGAAAGATCAGCGGAAGAGCGCCCCGCACTACTCCTCCTTCCGGCGGCGGATGACCACTCGATAGGATCCGTCGACGCGGTCTTCTGAAAGAATGGTGTGCCCCTCATTACTCACGCTGCGGGGGACATTCCGGATCGGGTCGCCATCGTCCAACAGCACTGAAAGTATCTGTCCCTGTTCCATCGCTTCCAGTTTCAACTTCGTTTTGACGAAGTTATAGGGGCAAATTACCCCCCGTAAATCCAGCTCAGCATCCGGTTGACCAGTCACTGCCGTCTTTCCCTTTCTGGTTCCTGCCACCTCTCTCTCCTCCGCAAGAGTCCTGACTCTTCACCACTGGCTGGCGGGACACAAATCCTAACAAAGAGCCGGCGACCCGGCAAGCACTGCACCTCGTTAACGGCAAGGTGAACGCAAAAAAAGGGGCAGCGCTTCGCTGCCCCTTCTCACACCCTCACAGAATGTGTCTCGACTTAGTTCAGGCCCTTGACCAAGTTCGGCTTGGTGTAGTCCGTCCCATAGTCTGACTTATTGCCGACTGCATTGCCCCATCCTGGCTGGGGTTCACACTGCCAGCAAGGAGCGGCACCGGTATATTCACCAACCTGGCTGGTAATACCAGAATCGATCTGTCCCGGAAGTACAGAACCACCAATGCCGCCTGTGGTGGAACCGCTGTTCGTGTTAATCCCACGCTCGGTCGCCGGATTTGGGCGCTGTCCGAGTCCGCCGAAACCGGCCAATCTCTCGTTGCCACGCATAACGGTGATCTCACGGACAATCTTACGCCCCGTGCCGAACGGCTGGCTGGCACTTGTTTCCTCGAATGCCTGGATGGTCACGTCGTCACCAGACTCAAGGATACGAATCTGATCGAAATTGGTCTTGTCATCAAAATACACCGTGCGGTAGTTCATCGCGCCACCGCCTGCACGCCCCTCATCGTGGGAACTTCCACCGCCCTCAAGATACATTTTCTTGCCCGGCAGATCGAGGCCGATCACGCGGCCATAAATCGTCTCTGCCTGCGACAACCGATCGAGGAACTGGGTTCGATCAAAGGTGGTCACGCGAGTACTCGACCCGGACACATCACCAACTCCTTCGCCCACACCCATGCCGGACTGGTTCGACTGCAAGCGCTCCTGAGCGATTGACATACCCGCAGTACCGACAAAAAGAATTGCCGCTCCTAGTGCCAACAGGTTACGCATGTGCTGCCTCCTTGGTGAGACTTGGTGAGATTAAGAGCAATGAGGTGCAATGACGGACACCAAGATGGAACAAACATCATGACTTAGAACGTTCTTCATCACCCTAGCCCTCGGAAAGAAATATAGGCTACCCATTCTGACCTGTCAACTGGGGATATGCGTCGTGAATTTGATTCGGAGTCACGCACAGTCCGATCACCACCCAGCCAGCAAAAACCCCCTGTCAACCCTGTCGCCGCGCTGTGAACGGATGGTGCCCAGAGGGAGGGTCGAACTCCCACTCTCTTACGAGAACCGGATTTTGAGTCCGGCGCGTCTGCCAGTTCCGCCATCCGGGCATATCCGTTGTAAGGGCAAATCGTCATAGCACGAAGCCATCTGCTGGTCAATCCGCTCCCCCTCTATTCTTAGCACGACCGCAGTGTTACAATCCCCTCTCACACTCATCTAATCATATATGCGGGAGGAGCCTCACACCATGGCAGACGTCCAGTGCGTCACCTGTGGACAAGCCGGAGAAACGATCACTGAGCCCCTCTTCATGGGGAAGCTTGAATCCGAGATCAAAGCCAAGGTCTGCAAGCCCTGCTGGAGAAAGTGGGAAGGCATGCGGGTCATGGTCATCAACGAGTATCAGATCAACCTGGGCGAAGAGAGCGGCAGAGAACTCGTGAAGAAGCAAATGAAGGCCTTCCTCAAACTTGGCGAGCAAACTGATACTGGAAGACTGGATCAGAACTATCGCCCACCTGCCTGAGCAAGACGGCTCAACGCCGTGAGGCGGGTCCCAGGCTAGGCCGATATGAAACGCCTATATAGTGGTCCTACGTGACGAAGAACATTCCGACATGCTTCCGATTTGGGTGGGCAAATCAGAAGCAGGTGCGATCAGCATGTCACTGGAAAACGTCACACCCCCCCGGCCGATGACGCACGACTTCATGAAGGCGTTCCTCGACGCCTACAACGCAAAAGTGATCAGCGTGGTCATTACGGACTTGTCGGAACATACCTATTTTGCGAAAATCCATTTGATGTTCGAAGATTCAGAATACACAGTCGACGCCAGACCCAGCGATGCGATTGCACTTGCGCTTCGGAGCAATGCGCCGGTGTTTGCGAACGATTCTGTCATCACCAAACAGAGCTCCGAAGAACTCGAACAGTGGCTGGAAAATCTAAAGCCGGAAGATTTCGGCAAACTGGACTCCTGATTCAGCGAGACGCAATATGAGCGCTGTCGATCTACCCAAGGAACAAAACCTGGTCGAATACCGGGTGGATCGCCTCCTTGAGGAGGCCAACACCGACACCAGGATCGTCGTCTTAGCTCGACAGGACGGCACCATCGATGCGTTTCCGATTTGGGTCGGGGCCGCGGAAGGTAACGCCATTAAATTGGCGCTCGATACCATGATCACCCCAAGGCCAATGAGCCATGACTTGCTCAAGAGTTTCGCAGAACATTTGAATATCACGATCCAACGCGTTGTCATTGCCGACGTCAAAAGCAGCACCTATTACGCCATGGTCCATGTCGTCAGCAAAGGCGTAGAACGGACAATTGATGCCAGGCCCAGCGATGCAATTTCATTGGCCCTGCGGGCCCCTTGCCCAATCTATATTACCCAAGATGTGTTGAAGCGGCGGAGCACGACGAATCTCGACGCCTGGCTGGCAAAGCTGGAGTCGAAAGATATCGGCACGCCGGAAGTACAGGAAACTTGATTCACTCGATAGCAAGGAGCGCGAAGAACGATGTTGACATACATGCAAAAGCCTTTGGACGTGCAGGAAAAATGGTACCTCGTGAATGCGGAGGGGAAAACGCTGGGGCGATTGGCAGCCCGCGTCGCAGGGGTGTTGCGTGGCAAACATCGTCCAACCTTTACCCCTCATGTGGACATGGGTGACCATGTCGTGATCGTGAATGCGGAAAAGATCCATCTGACCGGCAACAAAATGGCCACG
>VBOM01000164.1 GCA_005877535.1 Nitrospirota bacterium
TAGCGTCCGCTTCACACAACAGAACGTCTGATGATCAACGAGCCCAGCCAACTTTAAGACCGCCACTTTTAGCATAGCCCCTACCCGTTGTCAACGAATTGACACCCGACCGGACGGAGAGACAAGCCCCTTTCCAAGCACTTGGAGGGAGGTATCCGCGATGAGCCTCTGTAGAGAAAAATGGAAAGAAACGATGCGATCGGCAGACAGGAACTTACACAATTCCTCTTGCTTTTGCGTCGGCTTTGACACGTTCCACTTCGGCTCGTCGCTCCGAATCCTTCTTGGCGATCCAGGTCTCCCAGGATTTCCCCGTGGCCGTATCCTCACCGGTAAAGGCGATCGCGGCAATCTGGTCATAGCGAATGTGTCGCTTGTCAGAACTGTCGGAAGGGAACACCTCAAGATAGGATTCGGAACCCTTGACCTGACGATTGAAGAGATACCCGTTGAGAGATTCGCCCGATTTCAATGAAACAGTCACATCACCGCGATAATCGAACGCCAGCTCCACCGCTTCCGATAGTTCAGCGAAAGATGCCGGCTGAAATACGCGACCTTCGGGCGATCCGGTTACGCCACCACCACTATGGTTCTTGGTATCGGTCATCGGGGACCGTTAAATGTGAAACGTGAAACGCCCAACAAGAAGATGGCCAGGCGGCCCCTGCGAACGACGGGAGGCGAGCGACGCTGCACGTTCTCTATCATCGCGAGGTAGGAAGCATCGTCAACTTGACGGTCCGGCCAAACCCGGACAGCGTACCGAACGTATCTTCGACTGCAGACGGTTCGTAGCCGCAATGCACCATGCAATCGGCGCATTTCTCATTCCGCCCGGTTCCGTAGTGATCCCACTCCGTGCTGTCTATCAGTTCACGGAACGTCTTCGCGTAGCCCTCTTGGAGCAAATAGCAGGGCTTCTGCCACCCGAACACGTTATAGGTCGGATTGCCCCAAGGCGTGCATTCATACTCTCGCCGCCCCATCAAGAAATCTAAGAACAGCGGCGACTGATTGAACTGCCACTCCTTCTTCGGATTCCCCAAGATACGGGAAAACAATTCCTTCGTGCGTTCTCGCTTCAGAAAATGCTGTTGGTCCGGCGCCTTTTGATAGCTGTACCCAGGCGAAATCATCATGCCTTCGACGCCAAGCTCCATCATCGCATCAAAAAACTTCCGCACGCGTTCAGGATTGGCGTCATCGAAGAGGGTCGTATTGGTCGTGACCCGGTGCCCCCGCTTCAGCGCTGCTTTAATCGCCTTCACTGCCACGTCATAGACACCGTCTCGGCAGACCGCCAAATCGTGCTCATCGCGCAGACCGTCCATGTGGACGCTGAACGTGAGATATTTCGAAGGCTGATATTCATCGAGTTTTCGCTCCATCAAAATCGCATTGGTACAGAGATACACGTACCGCTCCTGCGCAACCAGCCCACGGACTATCGCGGGCATCCCGGGATGGATCATCGGTTCGCCACCGGGGATACTGACGATCGGAGCGCCACATTCCTCTGCCGCGGCCCAGCATTGCTCGGGCGTGAGTTGCTTATCCAGCACATGATCCGGGTATTGAATCTTTCCGCAACCGGCACAGGCCAAATTGCATCGGAATAAGGGTTCCAGCATCAGCACGAGCGGATACCGTTTTACCCCTTTCAGCTTCTGGGCGAGCACGTACTTCGTAACAGTAGCCATCTGGGAAAGTGGAACGGCCATTCCTCTCTCTCTTTCTTTTCGATCTGTATCGGTAACGAAGGCAACCGGACTAGGTGATTGTAAACGTTGGCGATTCTAACACTCAGCCTCGCGCCCGTCAATTTTCTTCCTGCCTTCTTCCTATAGCTATCGTCGCTTCTGAAAATCAATGCCTCCTTGACCAGCTTTCCACCAGGCTGAAGGATTGACTCCCAAATGATTGATTATATTGAGGCCTTCTCTGACTATGTTCGGCTTCGCACTGAACCAAACCTGGTGCAACGTTGGGGAAGGTTATCGGCCCCTAGAAGAGTCTCGATATGACTGGCGGGGGCCGAATCCAACTGGAAGGGCTCTGGACAGGGTTGGAGGCGCCGAGCGGGGTCGAACCGCTGCATCGCAGTTTTGCAGACTGCTCCCTTAACCACTTGGGTACGGCGCCCCGCGCGCATTATAGCGGGCCGTGTTCCGATATCTCAACGTACACTTTGGAGGGGATCATGAATGGACGGGGCAGGTGCCTGATTATCGGTTGGGTAACACAGGAATTTCTTTTCCGAGGGTCGCGGGCTGATCCGACGGCGGACCGATCTGTGTCCATCCCTCGTTCGAATGGACCGCGGCCTCCCCATTCTCCTCGGCATCTTTTTCCTTGGCCATCAGCTCGACTTCTTGAATCAGCGTATCCATCAACTCTTCGATCGGCACCTTTCGGACGAGCTTGCCCTTCTTGAAGAGAATGCCTTTGCCTTCGCCGCCGGCGATCCCGATATCCGCTTCCTTGCCCTCACCGATACCGTTCACGACACAGCCGAGGACCGACACATTGAGCGGAGTCTTGATATGGCCTAGTTTCTTTTCCAGTTCGTTGGCCAGCTTCACCACATCGATCTCGACACGACCGCACGTGGGACAGGCAATGACATTGATCCCTCGGTGGCGAAGTTCGAGCGACTTCAAGATCTCGAACCCCACCTTCACTTCTTCGACTGGATCAGCAGCGAGTGACACGCGCAAGGTGTCGCCGATCCCCTGCGAGAGCAAATACCCGAGACCAATGGAGGACTTAACGGCCCCGGTCATCGCCGTTCCTGCCTCTGTAATACCGATGTGCACAGGATAGTCGGACTGATGCGCAAACAGCCAATAGGCATCGATCGCATGGTGGACATCCGACGCCTTCAGCGACACCTTCATGTTCGTGAATCCCACATCTTCTAACGCGTGGACAGCATTGAGCGCCGATTCGGCCAAGGCTTCCGGTGATGGCCAGCCATATTTATCCAGCAATGGCCGCTCGAGTGATCCGCCATTCACGCCCACACGCAAGGGAATCCCTCGCTCGTTCACCGCCTTGATGACTTCTTCGACTTTCCACCAGGCCCCGATATTGCCCGGATTGATCCGGACGCAGTCCACAATCTCAGCCGCTTTCAGCGCCAACCGATGATCGAAATGAATATCCGCGATCAGCGGCACGGTCATCGCTGCTTTGATCTTAGGCAGCACCGCCGCCGCTTCGTCGTCCGGCACGGCGACGCGGATCACTTCGCACCCTGCGGCCTCCAACTGGTGAATTTGCTCGACCGTCGCCGCAACATCGCATGTGTCAGTCGAACACATCGATTGCACGGATACAGGCGCGTCTCCCCCGATCTTGACCTTACCCACCGTGATCTGTCTGGTTTTTCGTCTAGTGATGTGCATCGTGTCTCTTCGCTACCCTCGTTTCACGCCTTCGATCAGCTTCCCTGTTCATCTCCGTTCGACAGCCGATCGGCCGATGAAACAAGGGTGAACCTCTCTCGTGAGGAAACCTGGGTCTTGCCGATTAATTCCTTCACGCTCTGATAAATACCTTCCGCCGTCAACCCATATCGTTCGCGCAGGAAGTCCTGAGGTCCCTGCTCGATGTACCGATCAGGCAACCCCAGAACCTTCGTCGTCACATCCGTCACGCCGGCATCGGACAGGGCTTCGAGAACGGCTGAGCCGAACCCGCCCATCTTGCTGCCTTCTTCAACCGTCACCACATATCGAACGCGCTTCGCTACCTCGACGATCAAGCCCTGATCCAGCGGCTTTACGAAACGAGCGTTCACCACCGCTGTGGGTCAGCATATGCTGCAACTCATTTTCATCCTTGGGCGCCATGACGACCATGTTCGGAATGTGGCGTAGAAACGCATAATCGAATGCACCGTGGTGCGTTGTCCCGTCTTCCGCAACCAGCCCGCCGCGATCGATACAGAAGGTCACCGGCAGATTTTGCGTGGCGACATCGTGGAGCACCTGGTCATATGCACGTTGTAAAAAGGTGGCATACATCGCCACCACCGGACGGAGGCCCTGCGTCGCAAGACCCGCTGCGAATGTCACCGCATGTTGTTCGGCAATCCCCACGTCGTAGAGACGGTCCGGAAATTCTTTCTCGAAAATATTGAGGCCGGTCCCTTCGCACATCGCAGCCGTAATCGCGACGATCCGCTTGTCCTTGCGGGCCAGCTTGACCAATGATTCGATGGCGATCTGTGTATAGGAGGGCCGCGCCGCTTTCTTCGCCGGCGCCCCGGTCTCCCGAACAAAGGGTGGACAGGCATGGAACCACACGGGATTTTTTACTGCAGGTTCATAGCCCAACCCTTTTTTCGTGATGACATGGAACAACACCGGCCCCTTCATCTTCAAAATATTTTCCAAGGTGGGCAGCAGATACTCGAATTTATGTCCGTCAATCGGCCCCGCATACCTGAATCCAAGCTCTTCAAAGAGCAGCCCGGGAAGGATCGCGCCCTTGGCCAGCTCTTCAGCCCGGCGAGCCAACTTCTGCATGTCCTGCCCGATGTGGGGGATTTTCCCTAACAGTTGCCCTGTTTCCTCGCGCACTTTGGCGTAAAAAACACCGGTCAAGGACCGGTTCAAATAGGAGGAAATGGCTCCGACGTTCTTCGAGATGGACATTTGATTGTCGTTCAGAATAACCAGGAAATCTTTCCCCAACGCTCCGGCATGCTGCAAACCTTCCAGCGTCATCCCGGCAGTCATGGCGCCGTCGCCGACGATGCAGACGACCTTGTGGCGCTGCTTCAACTGCTCACGCGCCTCGACCATGCCGTAAGCCGCGGATACGCCGGTTCCCGCATGGCCTGCGTTGAACGTATCGTATTCGCTTTCCTCGCGCTTACAAAATCCGCTCAACCCTCCATACTGCCGGAGCGTATGGAACCCCTCGCGACGCCCCGTCAGCAGCTTATGCACGTAGGCCTGATTGCTGGTGTCCCAGACGATCTTGTCCTGCGGCGTGTTGAGCAGGTAGTGCAAGGCGACCGTCAATTCGACCACCCCAAGGTTGGAGGCGAGGTGCCCCCCGACGTTGGATACCACGCCGATAATCTGCTCCCGCAGTTCCTGGCACAAAGCAGGAAACTGTGCCGGTGATAACCGTTTCAGATCACCCGGGCTTTGAATGGTCTTCAAAATCGACATAGCAGATGCTCCTTTACGTCATGCGTCCGCATGGAACAACAGGCTTGGCCCAGATAGGCGCTTAGGCTCTACGCAGTTGTGTGGTGGCTTGGACGGTCGCAGGGGGAGTTTCACATCCAAATCCCATATTGTCAAGGGGTTAGCCGGCTTTCGCTACCGAACCTTCCTCACTATTCATGAATCGAATCGATAGGTTAACAATGTCGAGAGCGTGAAGTCTGCTGCGCTCCCCGTAATGAAATCGAGATTTTCGATCCCGTAGCCTTGCCACAAGAGGTATTGCGTCAGACGGTAGCTGAACCCCACCGCCGATTCCGTCACGCCTTTATCCAGCACTCTCGTACCGACACCGTGGAATGGTGTGGAGTAGTAATCGAACTGCGTGGTGATGGAAAGATTCTCCGACCATAGATATTCCACCGCGACAATCCCGGATATCGTCGGCTGGAGAGGCATCCCTGCGATGCGTCCGGTCGGGACCACTCCATTGAGGTTGCCATAGACCACCCAGCGACCACCGAACCCTTTTTCAGCCGCCAACCCGAACCCGACATCCGGGCTGCCACTCCCGAAAAATTGCCCTTCATCCCCCGTGGGGAGTTTAATCGCCGTACGAACCGACAACGCCGGCAACAATGTTGTTTCTGACTGCAATTGGTACTTGCTCATCACCGTACTGTCGCCCAACCCGACGGCTCCCTCACGTCCGCTCGCGACAGTCCGTCCCCCACGTGAAATGTTAAATACATAGGGCGACTGGCCGAGTGCGTTTCGAGCCGGCGACAAGCCGGTTGTTGCCCGTTCAACTGCCTTGATGGGTCCATCCATGAACCCGCGATAGCGATAGAGCACAGGGACTTCCACGGAGAGTTCCCATCGCTCCGTCGCCCCATACCTGAGAAACACACCAGACCGCAGGGTTTCAAACTTCATTGCCACGGTTGCTTGGGGACCTTGATCGCGAAAAATGCTGGCGGTTTCCGCAAGTTCCACTCGAACATCCAGCACGCCCTTCTTCAATACGGCGGCACGATCCCCCGGCATGCTCAAGACCAGTTGCTGGATCGCCTGGAAATTTCTGACAGGGAACGGACCAAACCCCTCCGCCCAAGCCAGTGCAGGCTGGAAAAAAAGCGAGACGAGGAATGCGGAAAGAACTACTAGTAGATACACCAACAAGGATGATCGGACTTTCACAATATCCCCTGCTCTCAGGTGATCAGGGGTGGTGAGCTGAACCCGGCCTCTAAGCATTCGGGAACGTACCCCTCAGCTTCAAACCTCCTGCTGACGGTCGTTAGCCGACAGCCAATAGTAGACTCCGGACTATCCCAACAGGTCTGTTGCTTCCAAAGAGCCATAACTGTATGCGCAAGGTAGTGTGGGAAAGGGGTGCTTGGCTATCCCTCAAGAGGTGGGGGGTATCTGAAATAGTGGTGAACGCTGAACACAGTAGGGCCGATTCGCAGCTGTGGCGTAGGCTGGAGAAAAATGGAAAGGAGAAGTGCGGCGAGAACTACTCGATAGAACATCAAGCCCCAGCAAACCTGACGTGACTGCCCATCAGTACGGGAAGTCGAGTCCGGCAAATATCGCACCACCCTCCCGACTGTAGCCGTAGTCGACGCGTCCGACGACGTTGGGCTTGACGACCCCACGGAACCCTATGCCGGGAGTCATGCGGTAATTCTTAAAGCTGACATCCTTATAGTCATTAAAGACCTGCCCGCTGTCCAAAAAAGGCGCAATTTCAAAATCCGCCGTCACCCCCGCGATCTTCGTTCGCGCCACGT
>VBOM01000165.1 GCA_005877535.1 Nitrospirota bacterium
TAGGAACATGTAGTCGCTTATCTGTGAGGTTTCGGTCGAGATTACGGAGACACTCCTACTTCTGAGCCTGATCCTGACACGATAACGACAACTTCTTACATCTCAATGATGTTCATGCAGATTGTCCTGAGCATGATGGTGATCTTCACCAGCTTCCCTTCCCACCCCGACAGTCTTTGGTTTAAACGGAGTAAATCTGGCGGCATAGGCATCCTGTTCCGGTAACTTGACGAATACTACAATCACAGTCTCCGGATTGACCTGAATCTCGCCGCTACCCGTAAACATATTCTGTTGTGATGGCTCCAGTTCGACTGTGATTTTTCCCCCCGTCTTATCCTGTTGAACTCTCGCCATTCCCTCTCCACCATCAGTTTTAATCTCGTGACCTGCATGATCGGTCACATAAAGTACAAACTCTCGATCTTTGACAACAAGCTCAAGATGATATGGACCTGTCGCACGGACTTGCCCGCCATGTGGCGACGAAATAGTATCCAGTTGTTCATCAGTATGTGCCCAAACAGGCTGAAAGATAATCAGGGGAGCAGCAATCACGGCAGCAATGACCAATTTATTCATGTATTCCTCCTCACATTACGAATTGGGACGATAGGAGAATTTTCACAGATATCTTGAAGCTCTATCAATGAAGCCCCCCGCAGCAAGCCGGGAGGTATCCTGCCAAATTCTCCGAAGCCGCTACCGCCCTTCGCCAAGGCTACAGAGGGCACTCTTCGATTGAAAAGCGAAGGCCCTGCCAGAATAGCAGAACCAGGGAATTATTGATTGCTGAGATTTGACTAGGCCTTCATGAAATATGTGAGGAAGGGAGACATTCCCCTGTGGCATTCCAGGTCTTAGAAGAAAAGAGCGCTGTCGCAAAAGGCAACAACCGGCCAGGCGGGTGAGGTGTGCCTCACTGTACAACCAGGGAAGCAGTGGATGAATCGTTATTGATTTGAGCCGGATTTAGGATACGTGGAAAGTTTGAATCGCGAGCGGGCCAACTGAGAATCGGATGATTTATTATCCGATCTTCAGTCATGAATCTGTTCGGAGCATCGTCTAACGATTGCCATTCTATAGATCCGCTCATCAAAACAGACTAGGGACGCCAGAACGCCTCCCAATCCTCTTGCCGAATTTGCAGCGCGCGAAACACATCTACCGGAAGACTCGTGGACAGCTGAGCTTGGGATTCATACCCCGCTATTTGTTTGTGCAAAATGAACGCCATTGCTTTTAAATGCTGAAGGCTCAACCGAATTGTGGCAACACGTTCAACTGGCGGAGGGGAACCTGGAGCCACCGGATTTGCTCCAGAGACTTGAAAATTAAGCGTGCAGCCAAGCGGCCCAATGTTGAGCTGAAATTGGTCGGAATATACATCAGTGGCTTCGGCCATACTTCCCCCCGTGAATTGGGTTGATTGAGCTGGGCGATATTAACTCCCATTCTCGGATTGGTCAATGGAGTCAAAATTATTCATGCAGGTTCGTCGCGAAGGCGTGGGGACGCGAAGTAAGACGGGCGCTCGAAGGCGTAAAGCCCTGCGGCATACTCATGCCTCGGTTACCGGCCACAGGCTTCGCCCTCACAACCTCCCATCCCATCTCTGGGTCCGCCCTGTTCCATGCCACCCATGCCTTCTCCATGTCCCATCATGCCTGGCCCATGCTCGCCGGCGAAGCTGCGCTCATACTGGAGGATGCTCCAAATTTCTTCGTCCGTCAGTTGCCCGCCAAATCCAACCATGCTGGTACCGACCGATCCGTTCTTGATCACCCAGAAGAATTCGCCTTCATTGCGATGGCGCCAGAATCCCTGGTGCTGGAAATTGCGAGGCGATAGATCCAACTGGGAGGCCAACGGCCCGTTGCCGCCACCATCTTTCCCATGACAGTTGAAGCAGGCGCCCTTCCCGTTATAGAGCACTTTGCCCTGCTCGACGATCTCCGGAGAACTCGGCAACGGGCTCGTGAGTGCGCGGGCTTCGGCCAGCTTATTGACCGGTACCAGCGGCTCCATCATGGGCCGTTCGGCGGCCCCGGCGGGGATGGCAAGGGAAATCACTACGACTAGCAACGGGAACAGACTCGTCTTCATAACCTTGCTCCTTTGGTCGTCTGTGGCGGAGAGCCGAACCAGCAAGGCGTAATATGTCGAGCACCGGACGTGCGAGAAGAACAGCGTCAGTCCTCCTCGCACAGACATGCCTTGACTAGGTTTCGATATCCATTCCAAGGCCGATCCAGGCCCGCAGCAAATCGTGTCGCGTGATCGAATAGGCCACCTTCCCGTTCACTTTGACCGGCAGGTTAAGGAGTCGTTTCTCTTCCATGATCTTCACGGCCTCATCGATGCTGGTGTCATTCGTGACCGAGATATGCTCCTTGGCCATGACATCCTCTGCCGTTAACTGGTTCAAGTCCTTTTTCGCTTCAAGCGAGCGAAGGATGTCAAACTCGCTGACGAACCCGATGAATTCGCCCCGTTCATCCACCACCGGAGCTCCCGGCGTGTGCGTAGCCAGTAACTCGACAGCAACTCCCATTGCATTCTGCTTCCGGTGAAATACAAGATTGTTCGTCGCATCAATTTGTCCGACAGTCTTGAACCCCCCGCCAGGAACACCAGGTCTCTCTAATGTGGTCATGACCATCTCCTTTGTAGTGTTGAATGGTTACAATTCGTTCAATCGAGCAGCCTCGCTACTGAAGCCCACACATCTTTCGCCGGCGGATTGCGAAGATTCGCATCCTTTGCCTCAGAGTCGCTCTTCTATTAGGTATGAGACAGTCACTTCGTTTTGGATTCGTCGATCGCATGAATTTTCGCCGTGTTTGGCAGTGTCATGTGTGCCTGCGAGTCGGGTCATGAATTTCGGCCGGTATAATGACGGCCGAGAGTATTATCGTGTTGCGTCCCATTTCCAATCTCGAATATCCGGCTGATCATCCCCGTACTTGGCAATATACGACTTGTGCTCCACTCGTTTGTCCTCCATCGCTTGTCTGGTATGGACGGCAAACCGCCCCAGCTTCGGGACACGATCGATCACGTCCATCACCAAATGGAACCGGTCGAGGTCGTTTAGGACCACCATGTCGAATGGCGTCGTTGTCGTGCCTTCCTCTTTGTACCCACGGACATGCAGGTTCTTGTGATTGGTCCTTCGGTAGGTCAACCGATGAATCAGCCAGGGATAGCCATGAAACGCAAAGATGATCGGCTTGTCGGTCGTGAAAAGGCTGTCGAACTCCTTGTCACTCAAACCGTGAGGGTGCTCACGTTGCGGCTGGAGCTTCATCAAGTTCACCACATTAATTACCCTGACTTTCAGGCGAGGGAACAAAGTCCTGAGCAACTCGGCGGCGGCCAGTGTTTCGAGCGTGGGGACGTCGCCGCAGCAAGCCATCACGAGATCAGGCTCACCACCCTGGTCGTTGCTGGCCCAGGGCCAGATGCCAAGGCCGGCGGTGCAGTGTTTGATTGCGGCGTCCATGTTCAACCACTGAGGCGCAGGCTGCTTGCCTGCCACGATCACGTTCACGTAGTTGCGGCTGCGCAGACAATGATCAGTGACGGACAAGAGGGTGTTGGCGTCCGGCGGGAGATAGACCCGGATGACCCCGGCTTTTTTGTTCACCACATGGTCGATGAACCCCGGGTCCTGGTGGCTGAAACCGTTGTGATCCTGCCGCCACACATGAGACGACAGCAGATAGTTCAATGAAGCAATCGGCCGCCGCCAGGGAATCTGATGAGACACTTTAAGCCATTTGGCGTGCTGGTTGAACATCGAACCGACGATATGAATAAAGGCTTCGTAGCAGGAGAACATTCCGTGGCGGCCCGTCAAGAGATAGCCTTCGAGCCAACCTTCGCACTGATGCTCGCTCAACATCTCCATCACGCGGCCATCCGGCGCCACATGATCGTCGCCGGGAATGATCTCAGCGGTCGAGCACCGGTTCGTCACCTCGAACAGGGCTCCCCAGCGGTTCGAGTTTGTCTCGTCCGGGCTGAACACGCGGAAGTTGTTGGAGTTACATTTGACCACGTCGCGGATAAACTCGCCTTGGACTCGTGTGGCCTCGCCGTCCACCGCCCCGGGCTTCTGTACTTTCATAGCGTAGTCGCGGAAATCCGGCAGGCGCAGGTCGTGCCGCAAGAGACCGCCGTTGGCGTGCGGATTGGCGCTCATGCGGCGGTCGCCTGTCGGCGCCAGATCGGCGAGTTCAGGAAGGAACCGACCAGTCCGGTCAAACAATTCGCCTCGCGCTGGATCGTCTGGATGTCAGCCACGACCGCATCGAGAGTGGCGGCCATCTGGTGATGCATGGTCGTGGGATCATCACCCTCAACCACATACGGCTTGTACCCGTATCCGCTAAATAGCGAGTTCAGCTCGTCGTGCGGAATACGCGCCAGCACTGTAGGGCCGGCGATCTTGTATCCGTTCAGATGGAGGATCGGCAGCACAGCGCCGTCGTGCACAGGGTTCAGAAACTTGTTCGAATGCCAACTGGTCGCAAGCGGGCCGGTTTCCGCTTCACCATCGCCCACGACGCAAGCGACGAGCAGGTCCGGATTATCGAACGCCGCGCCAAACGCATGTGACAGAGAGTAACCCAACTCGCCGCCCTCGTGAATAGACCCCGGTGTCTCCGGTGAGACGTGACTCGGAATGCCTCCGGGAAAAGAGAATTGCGTGAACAGCCGCTTCAGACCCTCTTCATCTTGCGAGATATTCGGATAGACCTCGCTGTAGGTGCCTTCCAGATACGCGTTCGCCACGAGTCCTGGTCCACCGTGGCCAGGTCCTGTGATATACATGACGTTCAGATCGTATTCGTTAATGGCACGGTTCAGGTGGACATAGACGAAGTTCAACCCCGGCGTCGTACCCCAGTGGCCGAGCAGCCGCGGCTTGATATGGGCGAGCGTGAGCGGTTGCTTCAGCAAGGGATTGTCGTAGAGATAAATCTGACCGACGGACAGATAATTCGATGCCCGCCAATAGGCGTGCATTTTTGTGAGCAGATCCGGACTTAGCGGTTTCTTCTTAGTCTGACGCATGGGTTCCTCATCGCGAGTGATCTCGTTTCGGGAAAGGCGGAGTGTCTAACGTGACAAGCTCTTATACATCATTGCCTCAGCTCTGATGCAGCAGGAGATGGACGGAGCTCGCCATCTCGCTCTCTTCATCCGTAGGGATCACACGAACAGTGACTCCGCTTTCCTCCCTAGAAATGACTGT
>VBOM01000166.1 GCA_005877535.1 Nitrospirota bacterium
AACTATTGAGGACCATTGAACATGGGGTCGTCTTCAGTCCCATGCATGCATGGCGAGGCCGGCTGACGGACGGGGAAATGCAGGATGTAGTGGCCTATATTCGTCTATTAGCCCAGCAATGAAGCTGTCGAATCGATCTTCCTCAGCTTGCTCGCATCCTCTCCCACACAACCGGAACCGAATTTGATCCAGGAGAGGCGGCCTGGGTAACCACGAATTACACGCCGGCGAGTCGTTGACAGCTCGGCATGGAGTAC
>VBOM01000167.1 GCA_005877535.1 Nitrospirota bacterium
ATTGAGGGAGAAATCTTCATACCCAAGACCCCCAATGCGGCATGAAACCTCTTCACGCCTCCCCCCTGAAGGCCACGCACGGACGAGGCGGTCTGAAAAGTAACATGTCCCTGTTTTTGTTGCTTTTTTATCGCTGCCTTGGGGCCGTCAAGATCCGTATCATCTGCTAAGCTTATCGAAGCAAAGGCTCCGAAACCTCGGCGCAAAAGGGATTATTGCGATGTGGCTTCGTCGTGGATCCGTGCTCTTGATGACAGGGATGCTATGGGGATGTGCGATGGTGAATAATACACCACCGTCTGGCTCTGCGCCTTTATTTCAAGCTGATGCGACCGACACAGTACTCTTGCAAACCGTACATAGAGAACAAGAAGCGCGGCTGAGCACCTGCACACAGCACCAGGCCTGTGATCAGGAGTATTTCACACATGCGCTGATCGGGTTATTCCAGAATAGAGAGGCGGCGGCGGTCTCCTTTCAGCAGGCGATAGCTGTCGCGCCGCATGGTCCATTCGCGGAATCAAGCGCACTTTGGATTCGGTTTCTTGCCAACCGGACTTTCCAGCCCGCATCCGCCGACAAGCCCGATAGGGCATTGCTGGAGGTGGTGAAAGGGCTGGTGCGCACATGGTTGGTACAACAGCATGTGGAAACGGCCAACAGCCCGGTACTAGAAGTACACACTCTTCGGCAGCGGATTCGTAGTCGCGATAAGCGGATCGCAGAATTGACGGATCAGCTCAGTGCCCTGAAGCAGATCGATTCGGACGCGAATAGGAACAGCAGGCTGAGTCTGCCGAGGACTCCATCCAATTAATTACCCCTTGATAGCATCGCCACTCCTGACCACATCGTCCGACGCATGCCTCCGGCGAGCCCCACCCTCTTCGTGTCCCACTTACCGAATCGACAGACGCCGTATGAATCGGCTGCGCCATCAAAAAAAGCAGACGATCGAACGCTGACACCGCATCATCCCCCCCGTTCACTTTGCCATCGCGACTCGATACAATCACTATCGATGCGTCCACTTGTCTGCTTCATCGCCATCAGTTTGGATGGGTACATCGCCGGACCGGCCGGAGTGATTGACTGGCTCTGAACCGGGCCGGCTGATCAGAAACAAACACCGCACCGGGCGTACTTATTCAACAGACTGCGAGGAGGGTGACATGTTCGGTCCAATTACAGTCCCGTTCGGAGCCAAAATGCTGTTCAACACCGTCAGGCTCAAGCCCAACGTGACGTTCGAAGACGTTGAGTTGGCCGTCGGAGAATTATGCAGCGTCGTTAAGGAAACGTACGGAGGCGACAAGGGCGGATTCGTCGCCGGGCAGGTGTTCAAATTCTCCGGCTTCGTCTCGAACGAGGGATCCCTTACCGAATCCAAGACTGCCGACAACCATTATGTCATCGTCACCTATTGGCGTTCGTTCGGAGATCACGAACGATCCCATGCCAACGAGATCTTCGCCAACAAGTTCGCCGCCCTGGCGGCCATGTGTTCCGACACCAAAGAACTGGGATACGACATGCTGTGGCAAGGCGCGGCAGGAAGCCGATAATAAAGGCTACCATCACCCGCAGACCACCTGATCGGAAGCTGAAAAAACGCACCAGACGCGCGGACGGCCGAAGCTCCGCAATGTTGAATTGCAAAACCCGCCCCCATTCTATCTGCAGTGGTCATCCCATGACGAGCACCCAGCCGAGTGACGCGAAAGGGTCACAGATTGACACCTTTTCAATTTGCGGGAGACCGAATCAACAACCCGTGACAAGATGCCAAGATCAGAAACCAATTCCACATGAACCAGCGATAGTATCCGAGATTTCCCATCAATTGTACGGTCACTTTCACGAGCGATGCGACGAAAGGGGAAGGACGTGTTCTGAATCTCTCCCTGGGGGGCGACGCCATCGAGAGTGAAGACGCGGTCTCTCGGGGCGAGTATATGAAGCTCCAGATCAAACTGCCCAATCAACCGACGTGACTTGGGATTGACCTGGCACCAGTCCGATGGGTGGATGGGAAGGCCTTGGGATTTGAATGTATCAGCATGCAGCCTCCAGCGAAAGACATGTTGAATCAATGTGTCGCCAAATTAGACGAACTGGTCGAAACGCAAGCTTCCCAGAACCAATAACCCATACACTCCTATTCAACACCCCCAACCTCGATTCCTCAAAGTCGATTGAAACGCCACGCCTCAGCCCTCAGGCCCTCAACCTGGAGGATTTCGTTCTCATGAATCGACTGCAAGGATTTGGAGGAGGAAGGACGAACAAGAGGAAGGCTGCTCTTCGCCGAGAAACTCTACAAGCAATCTTGGGAACAGGATAGATTTGCTCTGCTCCGCTAAGATATTTCAGACAAGGAACAGCCCTCAGACTGACAAGGCAACAGTTCGTTTCGCAGACCTCCAAACCGTGAAGTGTAAGGGCAAGCAACGACCCCAGAAGGTCGCCCCTCAGTTAACGGCTTGTGTGCTGAGCTCTAATCCATGTCTTAAATCGGAGCTTGGCAACAGCGAGCGAGTATGCTATTCGGGCGACTATGTCAAGATGGACCAAGATGGATTTCTCTATTCCGCGGGAGGCCGCGCCACAATGACCAAATTGTCCTGATTTTGGATCAGCCCATCAGAGGTTGAAGAAACTCTATATTTAGTGGGAAACTGCATGGAGCTGCAGTCGTGGGCTTGCCGGATGAGATGCTGGGGCGAGTAATTAAAAAAGCCTTTGTGGTTTGCCGAGCTCGGATAACGGCGAGTTCCGAGGAGTTGATTGCAGATTGCAACGAAAAGCTCTGGCGGTACGGTATGGTACCGAATTGTGTCGAGGGATCGTCAGAATTGCCTAAACCAACCAGTAGTACGGTGGATGATCCAGCCTTACGTCGGCGTGAAAGGCTGTGAGCCTCCACCCCAGCACGGAAGCGGTCTCTAAAGTATCCCCTCTACGTCTCTTGGTCCTTTCGGAGATTGACGACTGGGATTTGGGCCCGCAATTGAAAGCTTGCGGGCATGAGATTGTAGCCTGGGTCCGCCCTACGTGGGGGCGAGTCCCAAAGTGTGGCGGCCTTTGTCAGGCGGTCAGCACCATTGTCAAAGCTATTTTGTCCCTATCCAAACCGACAGGGACGATTAAACCTAGGTTCGATGCCTGGACATGGCTCGATAAGAGAAAAATCCCACGCATTCCCTGTCCCAACGTTAATGCTCCCCAGTTTATCGAGTATGTGAAGGGCTTGAACATTGACCTTATCGTGGTCTGTTTCTTCTCTCAGATTTTAAAGACGGCAATTCTCCAGACTCCTCGGTTAGGAATATTAAATTGTCATCCCTCACTCCTCCCTCGTTATGGAGGACCCCATCCGACATTTTGGATGCTCAAGAATGGGGAATCGGTTGCAGGGATCACCGTTCATGTGATGACGGAAAAAATTGATGCAGGGGATATTGTCGCCCAACGAGAACTGACGATCGGAGAGAACGAGAATGCTGGGCAATTGTTGCAGCGACAATACCATGCATCTGCTGCGCTCCTGACAGAAGCCGTCAATGCCATGGCGCAAGGAACTATCGACCGCAAGCCACAAAATATCGTGGAACGTAGCTATTTTGGAAAAAAGAAAGCAGCCGACACCATTCTCGATTGGAACGGATCTGCGCGACAAATCGCAAATCTGTTGAGGGCAGTACAACCATTTGAACCTCTCGCAGCATGTCTCAATGGTAAAACCATCAACATTTATGATGC
>VBOM01000072.1 GCA_005877535.1 Nitrospirota bacterium
ATTATCTGAAACGATTGACCAAGGACTCCCCGTCAATGAGTAGCCATCGCTAGTACGGCTGGTTGTTCTTGAGACTGCTGAATGAGCAAGCGAGGGGAGCATGGAGGTACTCTTTACCCTTCTCGCGGTGATCGCTGCTGGGGCGATCATGGTCTTTTTCATGAACTCACGAGTGGGAATGCAACTCGTTCACAAGAAGAGTGTTGCAACCATACTCAACTGTGTTACAGCCATACAACGTTCAGCGCCTCAGACTCCCCTCCACGAGATCTACTATTCTCTTGCGGAAGAAAGAACCAAAAAGAGTAAGTGGCTCGTCGATTTCGATTACTTGTACGCGTTAAGGGATGCCGGATGTTTCGATCCAAGGACGGCACCACAACCTGAACAATTTGCTGAGCTAATGGCGAGCGTGGAAGAGAAGATTCGACTCCACGCAAGTGGTGTGGCTAAATAAATCGACGAGGGACCTCGTGGACCGAGTGAAACATTTGATTGATAGGGGAATCGGCTAGCGAGCAATAGGACGCACTGACTCTGCGCTCCGACTGCTGGACGCGAGGGGTGCCTTGGATGACAGGCGTTGGGTGTTTGATTCTCCTTCTCTTGGCAATCACTAGTATTACGCCAGCAATAGCGGCGTTGCGGGTTGAAGATGCGTTACATGTCCAGACGCAATTGGCACAGACGAGCCAGGCATCACGACAAGGGGGGCCCCTTGAAGGCGCACAACTGGTGCAACCTTCGCCAATGGAGCGAGCTGTAGTCAGCCAAATGCTTACTACGAAACCACGTCCAAAGACTTTGAAGGATGCCGATATTCAGTACCTGAATGAGCTGCTGCACAAGGCAGCATGGTTTGGTTTCGAGCGACGAATCGTGCATAAACTGTGGACAGAGGTGAGTGGCAAGGAATGGCATGATCCTGAGGTATCGCAACCTCCCAAGAATGAACAATCGCCCTAGACAGATTGGCCGGGCGAGGAGGTGGCGCGGAACACCCTGCAGGAACAAGGAGGCTGCTGTGAGATCACGGTACGTCAGATGGATACTCAACGCCGGACTGGGAAGCGTGTTCCTGTTTGCGCTCCCGTTGTTTCCCTTGGCTGTGACCGATTCCTCTTTGGTCCAAGCTGCTGAGAAGTCCGACCTCCTCGACAGCAACAGGGCCACTGCCGACCAACTGAAGTTGCTCCCAGGGATTGGCGAGGCGCAGGCAGAGGAGATCATCAAGAGGCGTCCGTATTCACGAAAGGATGAGCTGGTGCAGAAGAAGATCCTTCCACGGGCCACCTATGAGCAGATCAAATACAAGATTGTGGCGAAGCAGAAGTGAAATCAATCGGGCCGGTGCAGGCATCACTAACCCTATTTCACAGGGAGGGTTCAGCCATGACCTTACTTGACCGGATTATTGCTGGTTCTTTAGCACTTGGCATTTGGGTTTGGATAGTCATGAGCGTGCTGTCCCCTGTTTCGTTACACGCTCTATCTCTTGATGCCGGCGATGCGACAAGCCTCAAGAGCTTCGTAAAGAAAGTCGTAGAAGACCATTGCATTGTCTACGGGTTCAGTATTAGTTGTCAAAATCCTGAACAATCACCAAGCTGAACCGTATCCGCCTCAATGGCATCGACTGCCCTGAGAAAGGCCGGGCGTTCGGCCAACGCGCCAGGCACGCCGCCTCTGGCCTCGCCTTTGGGAAAGACGCACGTTGCAGACACATGGCCTTGACAAGTACGGGCGTTCCTTTGCTGATGTGCTGCTCCCCGATGGCACCAACGTCAATCACTCGCTCGTCAAAGACGGCTGGTGCTGGTGGAATCGGAAGTATGCGCCGGGGGATGTCACCCTGGAGAGGCTAGAAGCTGAAGCGCGAGAGGTGAGAATCCCTGGGGTATTGCGGAAGACACGAGTTCCCACCCGTTGGGACGCTATGTGAATTTTCTCTGTTCATCTCCCTTGCGCCTACTTTGCTTCCCTCCTATACGGTCGCGCTCGCGCTCGTAACCCACGGCGGCGTAATACAGCGCTCGATCGAAGAACTGGCCGAGCAGGTGCAGTAGCTCCAGCTCCCCATGCAGTTCCATGGGGCTATCGGACAGACCTTCGCGTTGGACGAAGGCGCGAAGGTGCTCCTTGGTGGCGGTGATGGCCCAGGCGAAGTGGCTGTAGGCCACGCCCTGCTGGGCGCGCGCCTTTCCCAGCTCGGTGTAACGCCGCTCCACCTCGGCCTCGGTCTTATCCATCAGCCAGTCACTCAGGTTGCGGTAGATCTCGCGGGTGCGGGCTTCGAGTTCGGTCGCCGGGACTTTGTGGAGATCGCTGCACCGGGGAGAGTTCCAAACCTTCTCGCTTAGCTCGTGGGAAAGCTGTTCGGAGTGATTCTCGATGAGCCGCACCAATCGGATGGCCAGCACGGCGCACCTCCAGGTAGAACAAGCGTCTGCGCAGGGGAATTCGCGGACCCCTAATTCTGGGCGGAGACATTACTAGATAGATGGCACCAACGTCAACCACATGCTGGTCCCGTACGGCTGGTGCTGGTGGAATCGGAAGTAGACGCCTCGGAACACGGTACTGGAAACGACGCGCGCGAGGCCAAGGAAGGCTTGTAGGCTGGTCCGTAGCCGGTGCCGGCGTGGGAGTGGCGGAAGAGCCGCTGTTAGAACGAGCGGAAAAATCGCTGCGCTATATGCCCGTCTTGCGACCGGTGAGCCTCCACCTTAGCCCTCGGCTAGAAACCAGACGTGCAGAAAATTGACTCATGTCAAAATCTTCGTTTTTAAAAAGACCGGAGAGCGTCGGTCGATTTCCAAGGCAATGTGCCTTATCCTACAGCCGGTCCAAAAAACCAAATATTTTTGCACGGGCGACGGATAGGAAATCGCGCTTCAGATAAGGCAAAGAGGCACGAGGCTCACCTGTCTGGTTGTGATTTGGATATCGTCATGGCAGATCGACCTAACCGTGGTGACATTGACAATAGCTCAGGGAAGAACCCCTGCTCTTGCCGGACGTCCTCAGCCTCCTTCCCCCTCTCAAACCGTTCTCTCAGTATCTCGTTACCTTTGTGCCCTCTGTAGACCAGTTCGTCAGTCTCGAAATCATATTCCGGTATTTCAGGATGGTCCCATCTCTGCATAAAGTACTGGTAAAACAAGTTATACAAGCCATGATCCTTCAGGTTGTGCTGGAACACATATTCCGGCATCGTTTGCACGTCCAGATCGGTGTGATAATGCTTGAGCCAAATATAATCACCGAGGATCGCCAGTTTGACCAGAGGTGGATCTGAGTAGAGCTTGAGTTTCACGGCTTTCCCTGTTGCCTTGAGCCTCTTGAGCAGGGCGATGCTTTCCCTCACCTCCTTTTGAAACGTCTCAAGCGTGAAATGGGGATGGAGGATCGCATCGATGCGATTTCTTGCTTCGTGAGTGTATGGATTTACGAGCAGGATATGGGCCCCCATACACTTCTCCAGCACCGTATAGAGATCGCCCTCTTGGTCTACAAAGGTTCCATAGCCAGTTGACCCAATCACCATGACAGTTCTTCCCGTCCCTTGCTTTTCCTTGAATTTTCTGACCCTTCTCTGAGCGCTGAGTTCTCGCCAAGGGGAAAAAGCGGTCAACCCGGCACCAGTTGCCATCTTCGCGAGAGTCCGGTCCCGCAGGCTTCGATGCAGATAGTTGAAGGTGACAATCAGAACAATCGCCGCCGTCATTTCCACAGCGACGAGATAGATCATATTATTTTCTACGAGAGACCAGAGAGTGAGAAAACTCCTCGCAACTGTCGGTAGAGAGAGGGCTATCCATGCGCTCAGCGCCACCACGACGATGTGGTAGACACTCCATGCCGTGCCATGCATGAAATGTCTGACAATCGATAGTTTTTCTCTCAACATCGAATCCCCTCCTTCCGTGTTCCCCACCACCAGACGCTATAGTTCCCCAGCTGCACCGGTCGTCCGTCGCCCCTTTCGTCCATGCAGACGCTCAATCGCTTCTATGCAACATAAAACCGTCTCAGCCTCCTGTTGTTACCAACAGTCAGGAGTCAGTTCGCTCCAAGCTCATTAGGGAGCAGCGACGCGATTCGCTGAGAGAATGTCAGCGAGCGCTCAAACAACGATCAGTTCTGCTGAGTCGAAAAGATAGGCTGCACCCTCCGTCGTTGTCAACAGACTTAATCTAACCAGGCTGGTCTTCCCCCGGTTTAGTGGACACTGCTGGTTGACTGAGTCGCCCGCT
>VBOM01000073.1 GCA_005877535.1 Nitrospirota bacterium
CTCCCCCCGATTGCAACGGCTGCAGGTACTGACCAAGCAGGTACGTATTTCCGTAAGCCAGACGTTGACTCGCCAACAAATTTGATTCACTGCTGGGAAGGGCCCGCTGGACTCCCGAGTTGCTCAACTGTTGCAGATAATTCGGATCAGTCACCAAGTTGGCTCTAACACGAAGCAACAAGTCCGGCGTGAATTGCTGCGTATGGGTCCCAGTGATCAGAGCCCGAGTCTGATGCACATCTTGTCCCGTCTGGCTTACGCCAGACACGTTCGGCAACTCTGTCTGCTGCAAGGCACTGATGAACCACTGTCCCCTCGACATCCGGTCCAGCACGTAGCGATATTGCAAATCGCTCCCGTAGCCGAGGCTACTGTAATAGGAAGGAGAGATCATCAGGTCCTGACTCGGATTGATGGCCCAAAAAAAACTTTCTTGGAGGTGCGTGCCAAAACGATTATCGTACCCGACATTGGGAATGAGAAACCCAGTGCGTCGCTTGGAGAGCGGATAGGTCAACGTGGGAATAGGGATTACCCGGACATCGTTCACGCTGAGCCATGCTCCCGTAAACGCCACGTTTTCACCTGCATTCAAGTCAAGATCCTCGAACTCAAACCGCCAAGCCGGCGTCTCACCTTCCTGCGCATCGCAGTTCGTAAACCGGCCCTTTTTTACCCGATAGTGATCCTCTGAAAACCTCTGAATGAGATGCCCTTCCACCGAGGTATTCGTGGATTTGAGGTACACCCGTCCGTGCGTGACCACCCCAGCCTCGGTATTCACGTTGAGTTCCAACCGCTCGGCCACGAGATCGGCTTTGGGATCGGTGAGTCGGACGTGGCCCGTGGCAATCAATACGCCGGGCAAAGCCTGGATAGTCATGTGATCAGCCGCCAGACGTAGGGTCCCCTGGTTGACCACCACCGATCCATCGGCTTCGTAGACTTCTTGTTCCTGTAGATAATCGATTCGTGCTGCAGTGATATCGAGCGGGAGACCACCGGAGGTTGCCGTCGTCGCTGCGGAACTTCCCCTATTCCCTGCAGCACCCCCGGCGTGCGGAAGCAGCATCCCCAACATCAACCAACCAGCCAGGCACATCCACAGCCGCGTCGCGATCCCTGACATCTCAGCCCCGAAGCGGCGAAAGCCCACAACCATGGAACCATGCCTTGCACTCTCCCACGAGCATGAGCGATCCGGTGACACACACCAGACCTTCCGGCGTAGCCAGCTGTCTGGCCAGCGCCATTGCATCACTGATCGACGGCACGACATGCGGATGAGGTAGCAGACCTTCGAGCGAAGCTCGGAGTTCCTGCGCGGTTGCAGAGCGTGGGAGATCTGCCTGCGTCAACACCACTTCATCGACAAGGTCCCTAAGGGGTTCGACAAAACCTCGATGGTCCTTGTCGCGCATCATTCCAAGGACAAGGACCACAGGGCGTGACGGATGAGATCGATCAGAGCGTGTGAGGAAGTCGGCCAAAGCCGTTGCAGCAGCAGGATTATGCGCGCCATCCAGCAGGATGGTCGGACGGCGATCGACCACTTCCAATCGTCCTGCCCAGTTGACCGCGCGCAAACCCGCTCGCACCGCCTCGGCCGTGACGGCAATCCCCTGAGGGGCGGCCGCCCCCAAGAGCGCCAGCGCACAGGCGGCGTTATCAAGTTGGTGGCGACCCTTCAAGGCACAGGTCAGCCCGTCATATTGCATGCCCAGACCGCGATAGGAAAATTGCTGGGGTTCCTCTCCCTCTGTGCGAAAATTCTCGTTCAGACGAAACATCGGGGCCTGCCGCTCCTTAGCCGCCCGTTCGATCGTCCGCCACGCGTCATCTTCGATCCGCCCCAGCACCACCGGCACGTCCGGCTTGATAATGCCGGCCTTCTCGAACGCGATCGATGAGCATGTGGTCCCCAAATACTCCTGATGATCGAGGGAAATCGTCGTTACCGCACAGGCCATGGGCGCGACCACGTTGGTCGCATCGAATCTTCCGCCCAATCCAACCTCCAACACTGCCACGTCGACCCCTGAATCGGCAAAGTGCTGAAAGGCCATCGCCGTCGTATATTCAAAGAAGGTCGGCGACAGGTCCGGTTGGCAGAGGGCCTGAAGTTGTTCGGTCAATCGTGCCACCCGCGATTCAGCAATCATCTCCCCGTTCACACGGATCCGCTCTCGGAACTCCACGAGATGAGGCGAGGTGTAGAGCCCAACTCGATACCCCGCCGCCTGCAACACGGCGGCAGCCATGGCCGCGGTGGACCCCTTTCCATTCGTCCCGGCAATGTGCAGTGTTCGGTACCGGGTCTGCGGCATGCCTAGTCGCACCATCAGCCCAGTCATCGTCACAAGACCCAGTTTGATGCCATGCTTTTGCAGACGATACAAATAGGCCACGGCAGAGGAATAGGTCATGGTGTAATCAGGCAGGAAGGAGGCTAGCCAGGATTCTTCATGAAGGGTCCTGGCTCAAAAATGAGTGACAAGGGTGCTTAAGGTTTCCTTCAGTTGTTTGCGCTCCACGATCATATCGATCATGCCATGCTCCAACAAGAATTCCGCCCGCTGAAACTGATCCGGCAGCTGCTGCTTTATGGTCTGCTCAATCACGCGGGGACCGGCAAAGCCGATCAGCGCTTTCGGTTCGGCCAATATCACATCGCCCAACATGGCGACGCTGGCGGTGACGCCCCCGAACGTGGGATCGGCTAACAGACAAATAAACGGGAGTTTGGCCTCGCCCAGCTTGGCGACAGCGGCAGCAGTCTTGGCCATCTGCATCAGGGAGAGAATCCCCTCTTGCATCCGGGCTCCTCCAGAGGTCGTGACCAAAATGACCGGCAACCTGGTCTCCAGCGCGCGGTCGATCGCCCGGCAGATCTTTTCCCCGACGACCGACCCCATGCTGCCACCCATAAAACTGAAGTCGAATACGCAGAGCACCACACGCCGGCCGTTCATCATCCCTTCGCCGATCATCATCGCATCTTTACGGCCGGTCTTCCCCTGGTACGCCTTTACACGATCCTTGTACGATTTCGTGTCCTGAAAGTTCAGCGGGTCCTCGGGGCCGAGCTCTGCATCCCACTCTTTGAACGTCCCGAGGTCGACCAAGAGCGCAATGCGCTCCATGACAGAAATCGGAAAATGATAGTCGCATTTCGGGCAGACCTTATTATTACGCTCGACTTCTTTGCGATAGACGATTTCCCGGCAGTGGTTACACTTGAGCCACATCCCTTCCGAAATCTTGGATCGCTTTGGAGGTTCAGGCTCGGTCGTTTTCTGTTTTTTAAACCAGGCCATACCGCGCTCCTCTTAGTCGCGAGGCGGGACTCGCGAGACTTGCGAGACTTGCGAGAAAAGCGGGACGGGTCGGAAGTATCATCTTTGCAAGTCGCGCTTTTCCCGCCAGTCTCGCCATCTCGCTCACGATTCACGAATGACGGACTAGGACGGCACAATACCATAGCCGCTCTCATGACGCACGTAGATTTCCCGTCGATGAAGGTGACGGTGGATCGTCAGAAGAGCTGGCCGCCGAAGGCGATGTGAAACATCATAGTGAGTCCGACAGCCACGCTCCCAAGACTCGCCAGCCCCTGCACTGCGAGAAAGACAGGACGCCCGAGGTTCAACGACCACAATACTGGAAGGCTCACGACTATCCCGACGACCATCATCCCCATGATCGAGCCAAGCCCGAACACCGCGATATACGTCAGCCCCTCCGATACCGATCGCGCAGACGACAGCACGATCAACAATAACGCCGCCGACCCAGCCAGACCATGGGCCATACCGATACAGAACGGTCGAACGGAATCACGCCACCAGTGTACATGTCCGTGATCCTCGACCAGCGCATGACTATGCAGGTGCATATGCCGTTCACCGTCATGGTCGTGTGTATGCAGATGCCAGCGTTCCCGGACCAATCGCGCCCCGAGTATCCCGCCGAGAAGCACGAGCATAGCGCCGACGCCGAACTCGGCTGCCAACGCAAAGGGTTCAGAAATCGGCACTCGGAGCACCAACACCACCGCCCCGACCAGCAACAACACCACCGTATGTCCGAGTCCCCAGCTGAATCCAATCATGCCGGAGGCGCGGAGCGAGGGCCGTTGAGCGAGCACTGTGGATACAGCAGCCAAATGGTCCGTGTCCAAGGCGTGGCGAAGCCCCAGCACCAACCCAAGTCCTAAAATGGTCAGAAATTCAGTATCCAGCATGCAGGCATCAACAGGGAGTCCCATGTGGCACAGGTGTCGGCGGCAAGATGGGACGTCAACCGCCTCGAGCGTGCATCTCGAGATGTGGGTCTTCGCGAAGCCTCTCAATCCCGATGAGCCCTCCGACACGTAACCCGTCCCGTTCAATCGCCTTGCGCTCTTCTGCGCCCCGGTCGCGGCGGCCTTCCCAGCCGGCTCGGATCAAGGCCCGCATCTCGCCCGCGGACGCACCGGCGCGGAGGGACTTGCGCAGATCCGTTCCCGTCGTCGCATATAGACAGCGGTACCACATGCCATCGGCGGTTACCCGGCTACGATCGCAGGCCGCACAGAAGGGCGTGGTTGTCGAAGGAATAATGCCAAAGATCGTCCCATCCGGTAGCAGAAATCGCTGAGCCGGCGCAGCTCCCCGTTCAGGAATCGGCTCGATCGTCCCGTAGTGTGCACTCAGCATCGTGAGCATCGCAGCTGCTGAGAGCACTTGGTCTTGAGACCACTCGTTCGCGCCACCGACGTCCATATATTCGATAAACCGAACTTCCGCCTGCACCTGTTTGCCGAACTCGATCAGCGCGACCAACTCATCATCATTGAAACCCCGGATCGCCACCGTATCGAGCTTCAACCCTGTG
>VBOM01000074.1 GCA_005877535.1 Nitrospirota bacterium
CGACATCTTGACACGGATCAAAGGGCACAAAACGACCGAGATCCAACAGCAACTAGGCCAGCAGGAGTACGAGGAAGTCATCCACCGAGACAACCTCGTAATCCTCTGAAGGATAGTGTTAAGTTTTCAATATTGCGTGCTGAATGATGAGTCAGGGCTGTGTCGACTCTTCGCACATTCCATCATTCAAAATTCAACATTGAACATTCATCATTTGACGTATGCGTCTTGGACTATTGGGCGGCAGTTTCAACCCCGTGCACAACGGTCACCTGACCATTGCGCGCCAGGCACGCGAGGCCCTCGGGCTCGACCAGATTCTCTTCATTCCCACGAGTTACCCTCCCCATAAGCCGAACGGCAGTCTGGCGCCGGCCAAAGACCGCCATGAGATGGTTCGCCTTGCCATCACCTCAGCCCCCTCTCTCGCCATCTCGGACGTGGAAATCCGTCGGCCAGGTAAGTCCTACTCCATCGACACCATTCGCCTGCTGCAGCAAGAATATGGAGCGCAGACTCAGCTCTATTTCTTGATCGGGCTCGATGCCTTTCTCGATTTCTCCAGCTGGCGTGAGCCTCTGACGCTGCTCGAGCTCTGCCCGTTCGTTGTCCTCTCCCGGCCAGGCCTGTCGTTTCGATCCCTGTCAAATGTGGCACTGCTTCCGCCTATTCCATACCCCTCACTGGCAGACCTGGATGCGGGACGAATTTCCCGCCTCGAGACTCCGCTTGGAAAGCAACGCCTGATCTGTCTCAAATTACCGCCCTGCGTGATCTCCGCATCTGACATTCGTTCTCGAGTCCGCCAGGGGCTCTCTGTGGCAAATCTGTTGCCCCCCTTAGTGGAATCCTATATACTTCACCATCATCTCTACAAAGAGGAGCGTGATCGCACGAACAGCTAGGTCTACGGCCCTTGCTATCGCCCGGGCTATGCTCGATAAAAAGGCCACTGACGCCCTCATCCTCCAGGTAGCGCCGCTGACCTCCGTTGCCGATTATCTGGTCATAGGCTCTGCTGATTCGGATCGCCAGGCGAGTGCCATCGCCGATCATATCGACGGCATCCTCTCTCGCTCTGGCTACAGACCGCTGAGCATCGAAGGTACGCGGTCCTCACAGTGGGTGTTGATGGACTTCGGCGATGTCATCGTCCATATTTTCAGACAGGATGTCCGGAAGCATTACGCACTCGAACGGCTGTGGGCCGACGCGAAGCGCATCGCCGTCCCGGGAGAACCACCGGTCGCACAACCGGCTGTCACGCCCCGACCCATGAAACGGAAAAAGGTGTCCGCGAAAACAAAGGCCTAGGTCGATGCTCCGACTGCTCACTACCATCTTCCTCGTCAGCATCGGAATCTTCCTTTACAGCTATGCCCGCGAGTTGAATCCTGGGACGGTCGCAGTCCGGACTAGTCCCTCCATCCAGTTCGAACTGAGTCCTGTCACACTGGTCATCTTTTCCATGGCTGTCGGCGCCGTGCTCGTGGCCTTGGCAGTCGGCATGCGGCAAACCGCCCACGTCATCGGCAACTGGCGTAGCACACGGCTGCTGCGGCGCAAAGAAAAAATCGATGCCCTCCATCGTGAAGGCACCCATGCCATCATGTCGAAACGCACCGTCGACGCCATCGGCCTGTTCGAAAGAGCGCTGGCCATGGACCCGAATCGTGTCGATTCGCTGCTATGGCTGGGAAACATTTACCGCGTTGAAAGTAACTTCGCTGAGGCGATCCGTCTCCATCAACGAGCGAATCGCGTCGACGATCGCAACATCGAAATTCTGCTGGAGTTGGCAAACGACTTGGAGGGCGCCAAGCGCTATGAGGATGCCTTGCAGGCCCTGCACAGGATGCTCAAGATCGAACCGGATAACCTCACCGCGCTCATCCGCAAGCGCGATCTATTGATCAGGCTCGAAAAATGGAGCGAGGCGCTCGAAATTCAACATCGTCTCCTGAAGGCCAACTTGCCTGAGCCGGAACGCCGAGCCGAGACCCATCTCCTCACCGGCTGCACGTACGAGGTCGGGCGCCAACTGCTGGAACGAGGCCACCCCGATAAGGCACGGCGCTACTTCCGCGGCGCCATTAAGAAGGACCGGACATTTTTACCGGCCTACGTCGGCATTGGTGAAATCTTGATCCGGGAAGGCAAGACCAAGCAGGCAGTAGAAATTCTCAAGAAGGTCTATGCCAAGACCCGTAGCAGCATCATCCTGCACCGCCTCGAAGAACTCTTCCTCGAACAGGGCGAACCCAGCGAAATTATCCGTGTCTATCAGGAGGCCCTCCGGCAAGACCCGAACAACCCAGCACTGCAGTTCTATTTAGGCAAGCTCTACTACCGACTTGAAATGGTCGACGAAGCCTTTGACATCCTCTCGACCGTCGAAGGGATACAGGATCAATTGGTCGATTACCATAAGATCATGGCCAATCTCTATCTGCGCAAGCAGCAGATGGAGCAGGCCATCGCCGAGCTCAAGAAAGCCCTGCATTTCAAGAAACGTGTAGTCGTCCCCTACGTCTGTACCGCCTGCCGGCAAGAATCGACCGAATGGTCGGGCCGCTGCCGCAGCTGCGGAACCTGGAATACATTGGTCGCGCTGCCCTGGCCGAATGCCGGTCAAGCCGTTCCCGATCAAACCAGCGGCACCCTCCCAGTCCCAGCAATTCCCTACCAAGGCATTGCTTCTCCCTTCGAAACCGTGTAGGTTTCCGGCCAAGTCTGGCTGCCTGACATACGCGCAGCCGTCTGCATCGCAGTCAATGCAACCTCCTCAGCTGACGGAGTGTCCCATGGTCGACCATCAGGATTTCGCTACCAAAGCCTTGTGCGACGAGACGCTGACGCGAAGCGAATGCCAAGCCGTACTCGACACTCCAGATGAACAGCTGCTGGGGCTCCTCCAAGCCGCCTTTACCGTCCGATCCCGCTATTTCGGCAAGACCGTACGCCTCCAAATGTTGCAGAATGCCAAGAGCGGTGCCTGCCAGGAAGACTGTCATTACTGTTCCCAATCTGCGATCTCCACCGCCCCCATCGAACGGTATAGTCTCGTGCCCCAACGAGAAATGATTGATGGCGCAAGACAAGCTGCTGCCTCGAAAGCCCAACGCTATTGCATCGTCATCAGCGGTCGGAGTCCGTTGGATCGTGAAATTGACGAAATCGCAGGAGCCGTCCGCTCGATTAAGCAGGAGATTCCCATTCAGATTTGCTGTTCACTGGGGCTCATGAATGAACAGCAGGCCCGGCGACTGAAGGCTGCGGGAGTCGATCGGGTGAACCACAACTTGAATACGAGCGAAGCCTTTCATGCCTCAATCTGCACCACCCATACGTTCCAGGACCGGCTCAGCACAATCCGTAATGCTCGTGCAGCCGGCTTGGAAATTTGTTCAGGTGGGATTGTCGGGATGGGGGAGAAGGACGAGGATCTCATCGACCTGGCGATGGCCCTGATCGAGGTGAAACCTGACTCGATTCCACTCAATACGCTCCATCCAGCAACAGGCACGCCGCTAGAGCATTGCAGCCAGCTCACCCCGCAACGCTGCCTGAAAGTGCTGTGCCTCTTCCGCTTTCTTCACCCGCGCACCGAAATCCGCATCGCCGGTGGGCGGGAACACAATCTGCGCAGTCTCCAACCTCTCGCCCTCTATCCAGCCGACTCCATCTTCGTGAACGGCTACCTCACGACACCAGGCCAGCCGGCCCCCGAGGTCTGGGGCATGATCGAAGATCTTGGATTCAAGATTGAAGTAGGCTACCAGCAGCCTGTAGCGAGTTGATACTGGTTCCCGTAGCCTCTGGAACGGGTCGATCCCATCGTTGCATCGTCATTGCCTGA
>VBOM01000075.1 GCA_005877535.1 Nitrospirota bacterium
GGAGTGGCGGAAGCGCAGCCATTGAAGCAGCCGCGTGAACGCCTAATGCCGACATCCCCTTCCCTGCTGCTGATTAATCTCTAAATCTTCCATTCCTTTGCACGCGCCATCCGTCTCATAGCTGCGGCGGTATCTGTCCCTCCCCCTTCCGCGGTACTTCGTTTAAGTCTTGCGTCCCCTGCCCCATGCCGATATTATTCTCACAGAGCGGACGTTCACTGGCTGAATGGCAAGGAGGCGTCATCTTGACCAATCTACGTGTACTCGTCGGAGCAGGCTTTCTGCTTGCCGTCATAGGATTCGTTGTTTCCGTCCCGCTTGTTTGGGCCTTGGTCATCGGTATTGGCGAAGCCTACCCAGAAAAGATCAACAAGGACCTATCATACCAGCAGAAAGCTGAGTTGGTGCTGAAGAAGATTCTACCGCTAACCATCTATGAGCAGATCAGGGACAAGATTGAGGGGAAGCAGAAGTGAGATCAAGCGGGTGGGTGGACACAACTAATCCTACCAAGTAATCCTACCAAGCGAACTTCTATTGGAGCCTCCCTTATCTTCTTTTGCTGAGCACAGAGAACATCGACCGCGCAAGCCTCAGCAGGAGTATGAGCGGCTGAGCCTTGACTGTGGCCCTTGCGCCTTCCTTCTCATCCCTCCTATAATGCGCCTCCACTGCGAGGCCCCAGCCTTTCTCAATTCATCCCTTCCGCTGCCGAGGCGCAAAACTGGCGAGAGGGTTGAAGGCAAAAGACATAACTGCGAGGAATGGCCTAATGAAGTTCGGTTTGATGCTCCTGAAGACACAAACAGTTAATTTCCATCTTTCTCAAGCATTCGGGTCTATTTTGATCCTGGACCAGAATGAGACCTCATGCGAGTGCATTCTCTCTCAGTCCATTCCTCCGTCTTTGCGTCATGGGAATCGTCATGATGCACTTACTGAGGCTTACAATGCAGGACTCATGGTCATGAAGGAGAATGGGATCTCTCAAGACGCTATCCAGCGTTTAGTTTGGGATGAGAAATGGCAGCGATACCGTGAGGACTATACACGTTAGAAGCTGTTACGCCCACAAATGACCAAACGCCCCACACGCGACCGCATGACCATCGAAGAAGCAACCGTCTCCAACATGTAGTGATCGCGCAGTGCTAGAACTATTGGGGAGGATTATTGAGATGGAACAGCGGGTGGCGAAGGGGACGACGCACTAACAAAGAGGCTGCTAAGGGATCAGGCGGCGAATCCTCTGATTCCGCCTGGGCACATTGGTGAATGCAAAGGCGACTCTTGATGGGAATGGAAATGAGTCTGGAAACATTTCGCGGCGCGTGGCGAATATTTCCTCGGCACTTCTTACGAGAGGGCCTATTATGAACGTAAGACTCATGTTCGCGTTGTTCCCACTCTTGTTTCTCGGCTCTCCTATATACGCACAAAGCCCTTGTTCAGAATGTCTCAAGGCAGCCGAGGAAGAGCTGAACAAATGCCTCGTTAATGCCATTAGCAAAAATGATAAGATTTCTTGTGACGAGAGTCAGGAAGCGCATTCGAAGGCCTGCAGTAACGGTGAGTGCAAGATTGAAAGAGACGAGAGTGATAAACGTGCCAATATAAGCGAGCAACAGACGCCGAACCAGCCCGGCCTCACACCCTACACACCAACGGAAATCGAGTGGCTGGCATTAACAATGAGAGCTAGCCTAAGACAAGATGCAAGTACCGACTATCCGTATTCGCTAGACATTATCCTAGTGGATCACGAGACACTCCTGATCACCGTTCGGTACCATCCCACCGTGAACCGAGAAATTATGAACCGGACAATTGATACCGCTCGGGAAGTAATCATGAGCACGGCAAAAAACTACGGATGGGACAAATGGGTAAAGATTCGGGAGAGTGTCGAGAGGTATCCCCCCTCTAAATGAGCGTATCAATTCTGTCTACCCTTTCCACCGAGCAGGCCGAAGCAAAGCTGGCGAGGGAGTGGAAGCCGAACTGCAAATGAACGACGAACACTCCAAACGCGATCGCATGTCCCTCGAAGAGGCAACGGTCTCCAGCATGTGGGAGATCGCGACTGCACTGAAGGTGACAGTGGCGGAGTTGGTGGAATGAAAAAGCAGTCTAACCACACCAGCGTGACAATCACCCTAGACTCATCGCTGATCGCGCTGGCACGCACAGCGGTCCATCAGACGGACGGCCTCACGCTAGCCTCATTGATCGCGCGGAGCCTGCGGCTCATGATCACACGCCTGGAACATCAGCGGGGCCGGCGCTTCTGTCCGCAGCCGATCCAGTTGCTCGCGGGGCGACCGCGCAAGCGCCTCGTCGCGACCAGGAAGAAGGAGGGTTGAGTGATGGAGTCGTTCGAGGATATTCAAAAAAAAGGAATTCGAGCATCTCCTTGGTGAAATCGGCGCACTGGGACGGCGATTGGTCGAGTTGGGATGGAGCTGAGAACAGGTCCTCGCCTATGTGAAAGAATTGCTCACTGAAGTGGAGCCGGTGAAGTAGCACGAGAACAATTGAACGGTCTACGCCGAGGCCCCTCGCTGTACCATTCCCACCGTTGCGGTTGCCAATCCGACTAGCCTAGAATAAGCCTCACTGCGAGGCTCCTATGCCCTTCACGATTCGTTCATATCGTGGTGTCCCCGTGCAATGCGCTGTGACGAACAACTCTGGCACATGCATCAAACGACCGCTTTCGACACAAATCGGTCATTCGTGGTGTAGATTTGCGGTCCATTGCGGAGACAGCGGTGATCAAGTTGTTGCTTACCCGTCCTGAAAGGAAAGTCGAGAGATGATTTCAGAACTCAGAACGATCGGGGTGCGAACCCATTTACAGCGAGGTGCCGTGTTGGCGCTAACGAGAAGAACGCAGCGCCTAATTCGCCGCGCATGCCTTGCGACGGCTTTGCTGGTGATGATAGCCGCCGTGGCTCAGCCGGTTCACGCCGCAGGCGGAGGTCAGACCAAGTTCCAGCGCATATCGACGCAGTTCATCGCGGCGTTGGGTGATCCGGGTGCGACCTCCGGGAGCGGCGCGCAATCGTGGGGTCTGTGGCCTCTGGACCCGGGTCCTCGGGGCGTCGAGCTGAACAGCTATAAACCGTTGAAGGATGCAGGTGGCGTCGCCCCGGCGCGCTGGAAATTCGACGGCACGGACTGGTGGCTGGAGGAACACGGCTTGATCATGGAGCAGCCGACCTTTCCGCTCCCTCCCGGCAAATACGTGGTCACGGGTAACCGCGAGGTGACGGCTGTGCTGACCATTCATCCCGCCGACAAGAATGGTGATAGGCGCTGGGAGCTAGATAAAGGCGCGACGCTCTACGACGTGACGCACCTGGCCTGCCGCTCCGCGCGCTATACACCGGCGGCGGTTGGTGGTTCGTGCTCGCCGGCAAACGCGCAGAAGACTGCGTTTCCAGTTGCGCCAGGGGGAGCGATGCCTCCAGTCGAGGGCTGCAAGAAGCAAGACTATACGGTTCTCATCGTGATCGGCGTGGGTGTGGAAGACTGAACGCCGGTGGCGCTCCGACGGCTTGCGCGGCGAGCCCAGCATGTAAACGACACGATGGTGTCCGACTGATGAGCACCGATCGCCCTAAACGTGAGAGCATGTCCGTTGAGGAAGCCACGGTCTCCAACATGTAGGAGATCGCCACCATTGTGGAAGTGCTGGAGCGCAAGGGCCTCTGCACGAAGGCAGACCTACTCGATGTAGACCGTGAAGTCCATCGGCGACTCACCGCAGGGCAGGAAGCTTGCACCTCACGGATGATCAAATCATTCCAATCGCCCAAGCCTCAATACTGATGTTCGTTTGAGGCGCCACGGACACACCAGACACCGTGGCCGTCGATCGTTAAATCAGTGCTTACGGCGCCGCCGCCGCTGAAGTCCACCCTCCACGCGGCATTAGGATTCGCAACA
>VBOM01000076.1 GCA_005877535.1 Nitrospirota bacterium
GTGATACCCGCGGCCCACGATGCGGCCGTTCTTGACCACGAGGGCACCGACCATGGGATTCGGGCTGGTCTTCCCCCGGCCCTTCGCCGCGAGACGGAGCGCCTGGGTCATGAAGTGGCGGTGTGGTCTAGTGGCGGTCACCGTTTCTTGCGCGTGACGCGCGATCGGCTGCGAGGCCGCTGAGCCGACTTCGTCTTCGTGGTATTCATCGCCGCCTTCTTCGTCTTCGCACGCGTCCCTGAAACCTTGCGCGTGGGGAGGGAACTGCTCGATCCGGCTTCGGCCAAGACCCCATGGGCTGCCGCAAGTCGCGCAATGGGGACACGATAGGGCGAGCAGCTCACGTAGTCCAATCCGAGTTCATGACAGAACTCAACGGAACTGGGATCGCCGCCGTGCTCACCGCAGATGCCGAGCTTAATCCCAGGACGCGTCTTCCGGCCTCCGGCGATGGCCTGCTTCATCAAAGCCCCCACCCCTTCTCGATCGAGCACCGCGAAGGGGTCCGCTTCCAGAATGTTGGCTGTTCGATAAAAATCAATGAACTTCGCGGCATCGTCGCGTGAGAAACCGAACGTAGTTTGAGTGAGGTCGTTCGTCCCGAATGAAAAGAACTCCGCCTCTGTCGCAATGCGATCAGCCGTCACGGCGGCACGCGGCAGTTCGATCATCGTGCCCACGAGATAGGAGAGCTTCACGTTGTACTGCTTCATCGTCTCCTGCGCCGCCTCGCGGATCAAATCTTTCTGCGCCTTCATTTCCGAGACTATCCCCACCAGCGGGATCATGATCTCCGGGACGATCTTCTTTCCTTCCTTCGCCAGCTCGCACGCGGCCTCCATGATCGCCCGCGCCTGCATGCGGGTAATCTCCGGCATCGTAATCCCGAGTCGGCAGCCGCGTAACCCGAGCATGGGATTGAACTCGTGGAGTTCCTCGACGCGGGCCAGCAACCGGCGCTTTTCTTCGAGCCTGGCTCCGTCGCGCCCGGTCAGTTCCAGCTGCGCAATCTCCACCATCAAGTCTTCACGTTTCGGCAGAAATTCGTGCAACGGCGGATCGAGCAGACGAATAGTGACCGGATAGCCTGCCATCTCGCGGTAAAGCCCGATGAAATCCTGTTTTTGCAGCGGCAGGAGCTGATCGAGAAACTTTTCCCGCTCCTCTTTCGTCCTCGCCAAGATCATCTTTTGCATAATCGGGATGCGATCCTCGGCGAAGAACATATGCTCCGTCCGACAGAGTCCAATCCCTTCCGCACCAAAGCCACGCGCGATGTTTGCCTGATCCGGGACGTCTGCATTGGCGCGGACGTGGAGTTTCCGTATGCGGTCGGCCCATGACAGAATCAACGCGAAGCGCTGGTACTTATCCGATTTCTTCGCATCCAACTTGCCCTGGATGACTTGAATGATTTCAGATTCGACGACGGGCAGATCTCCCTCATACACATTGCCGGTCGAACCGTTGATCGAAAGATAGTCCCCTTCGCGGAACACTTTGGCCCCGATGCGCACGGACTGGCTATCCAGCACTTCCACGGCTTCGCAGCCGGCCACACAGACCTTGCCCATTTGCCGGGCGACCACCGCTGCGTGTGATGTCATCCCGCCCCGCGCCGTCAAGAATCCTGCTGCGGCATTCATCCCATGAATATCGTCCGGGCTCGTTTCCTGCCTGACCAACACCACGCGGGTACCAGCCGCCTTCATCGTCACGGCCCGATCGGGTGTGAGGGCGATCTTCCCGGCTGCCGCGCCAGGGCCGGCTGGGAGGCCTTTCCCCAGGGGATTAGATTTTGCTTCTTCATTCGTATCGAAAATCGGATAGAGATATTGCGCCAAGTGCTCCGGCCCGATCCGCTGCACCGCTTCCTGCTTCGATATGAGGCCCTCTCTGACCATATCGACCGCAATCTTCACGGCGGCAATCCCAGTCCGTTTGCCGACCCTGGTTTGGAGCATATAGAGCTTGCCCTCTTGTATCGTAAATTCCAAATCGAGCATATCCCTGTAATGCTTTTCGAGCTTCTTGTACGTATGCTCCAGTTCCTTGTAGGCCTCCGGCACATTCTTGGCGAGCGCATTTACCGGAAGCGGAGTCCTGATGCCGGCCACGACATCCTCGCCTTGGGCATTCATCAAACATTCGCCGAAAAAATTCTTGCTGCCGGAGGCCGGATCGCGCGTGAACGCCACGCCGGTGCCGCTTGTCTCCCCCATGTTGCCGAATACCATCGCCACCACGTTGATGGCCGTACCCCACGAGTCGGGAATCCCATAGAGCTGCCGATAGGTGACGGCTCGGGCCCCGAACCAGGAGGAAAAGACTGCATTGACGGCCAAGCGAAGCTGTTCAAGAGGCTCATCGGGGAACTCTTTCTTCGTCTCTTCCATGATGAGCGTCTTAAAGCTGGCGACCAATTCACGGAGATGCCGCGCATCGAGATGGGTCTCGTGCGTCACGCCCACATCGGCCTTCTTCTGCTTGAGGATCGCTTCAAAATGTTCGCGCGGCACGCCCATGACGATGCTGCCGTACATGGACACAAAGCGCCGATAGCTGTCCTGGGCAAACCGATCGTTACGCGTTTTTGCCGCCAGCCCCTCGACCGTCTTGGTCGTCAGACCGACATTCAGCACCGTGTCCATCATGCCCGGCATCGAGGCCCGTGCGCCGGACCGAACCGAGACCAGTAACGGCCGTTCAGGATCGCCGAACCCCATACCCATCGACCGCTCGACCCGCCTGAGCGATTTCAACGCGGCGTCCCACATGCCGGGAGGATACTGTTTCCCGTTCTTGTAATATTCGACGCAGGCCTCGGTGGAAATCGTGAAGCCGGGTGGAACGGAGATGCCGAGATTCGTCATTTCGGCAAGTCCGGCACCCTTCCCGCCGAGGAGTTCTTTCATGTTGGAGGTTCCTTCGGCCACGCCGTCACCGAAGTAGTACACGTATTTCTTTGCCACGCTGCCCTCTCCTTGACGTTGACTTCAGTTCAATTTAATGGACCAGTGACGTCCCGTGGCCGGCGGCGGATTCGAGACGCAGCTGATACCGGCTGACCAGATACCATTTCACCAACAGCCCGAACGCAATGACCGCCACGACAGCCAGCACCAATATGAGCAACCGATAGTCGGCATGCTCCCCCTGATCTACATAATACTGCCCGCCCTCTGGCCCTTCCCGAAATTTGACCTCCCGTTGCAGCCGATGAGTCTTGCCGGACGGATCGGATAGATTGATCCATTCCGAGCAGATGCGTATTGGGTCTCCTGTTCCCGCGACGGGCTGCCAGGCGAACCGGAGACAAATATCGTGCTTGGAGTTGAATACATCGGGAGTCGCTACCAGTTCATCGAGATTGATCCCACTGGCCCATAATGCGACCAGTACGATCGCGTTGCAGATAATGATCAAAACAAGAGACACCAGCCTGGCGAATCGTCGAACCAGCGCCTTGCGTGCCTCCGCATCATCGGTCACTGTGGTCTTGACATCCATGGGGGGATGTTGTGCCATGGTTACATATCCTGTCTAACTCCCTTGTACCACAATCTGCGAAAAGTCCGCGAACGAGTTGAAGAAGTCATCCACTTCCTGGAGTAGCGACAATCGGTTACTCCGGACGGCAGGATCGTCCGCATTCACCATGACCGCTGCGAAGAATGCGTCGATGGCTGGTTTGAGCTCGACCAACATGTCAATTGCATTGTCATGTGCATGCCCATGTTGCCCCGCACGCATTTGCTGGAGCGTCTGCGACATCCTAGTCCTGCGTTCTATTATGGCAGCATGGAGACGCCCTTCTGACGGATCCAGGAAGCGAGTCGGGTCTACCGGCTTCCGATCCCATTGTTCTTTTTCGACCAACCGGTGCGCCCGCTTGAAGCCAACGATTAACGAATCGAATTCAGGTT
>VBOM01000077.1 GCA_005877535.1 Nitrospirota bacterium
GGGGAAATTCGCACGATGGAAGGCGAGTATTACTTCATTAAAGATGATGAAACCGGAAGCGAGGTGCGACTTCTGGTAAATAAAGATGCCAATCTGGACTGCAGTGCGGCCCCGATCGCGACAGAAGGTGCAACCGGCCCAAGTGCCGCAAAGGACCGACAGCCAGGAGAACAGCAGGCCCCTGAGGCCAGCGACTGGCAGAAAGAAGAGGGACAAAAGAAGGATCAACAGGCCGTAGGATCAGGCTTTAGAATCGGCGCCTGCTCGTTTAAGCCTGGCGATCGGATTAAGGCAGAGGTGGACGATCTGGGGCTGGTCACGACGCTCAAATTCATGCGTATGCGTGAGGAACCTCACACTGCGCGTTCGCTCGGGGAAAGCGCCGCAACCGGAGTATTGGCCATCCCTGGTCAACAGGAGAAACCGGGACAGCTCGATATGACCGGCCCGCACGGGTATCCTCCAAAAGAATATGCTGTGCTTCCAGTCCCTCTGGGTGAATTGAAGAGCGCGAGTGACGATTTACTTCTCCACAGTTCCGTCATGAATTCGGAGGGGCAAGTTATCGGATCGGTTGAAAACATATTGATGGATTCGCAGACAGGACAGATCGAATATGCGGTCGTGTCGTTGGATGATTCCGAGCGGCTCGAAGTGGTCCCTTGGGCCTACATGAAAAAAGGGCCAAACGAGGTGAAACATGAATTCGTCCTCGACACGACACATTATCAACTGTCTCCCTCGCCACGAGCATCGAAAGATCGCTCTCTTGAAGTAGAAAGACTGCTAGAAGATACGAGGGCAAACCTGCGCGCAGAGAGCGGGAGTCCGGAGAGGAGACCGGTCAAGATTGAGATCACCATGCAAGATCGTGGCTATGACGTCAAAGGCCATTCTCTTCCGGACTCTCTAACGGCGATCGTACTCCGAAACCAAGATACGGAAACCCATGGGATTGGTTCTCCTCGTTTCAAGGAATTGGTCATTCGGGCAGAAGGCGACGCGACAGAGATCCAGACGGAGGACATTCGGTCCTATCACGTGCCGGCGGGGAAAACGGCCACTCTCTATTTCACCCAGGCTTCCCATGTAGACCCATTGACCGGGTATCAAGAGACCATCCAATACCCTTTCCGGTGTGATCTCCATCCTAATATGAAGGGAGAGTTTCTGATTATCGAAACAAAGGGAGAAATGGGTGGTGGATGAGTTCGAATACGCACCGGTCCCCTCTGTTCACAAGCGATCTCTGTGGTCTCCATGAGGGGCCGGACTCCATATCGGCAGGGATGGAAACAAACACAATGGAGATCCGTGATGCTGAATCAATTCGATAGATTCGAAAGGAGGTCTGTATGAAACGACACGACCCTACAAGAGCGAGCCTCATGGTCAGTCTCGCGTGCATGACCCTCCTTGGGGGATACGGTGTTGGAGCTGAGCCGCTACAAGCAAATTCTTCTCGATCCCGAGAGGCCGAGAGTTTGCGGATCGTGGAAGGCTCGAAAGTCACCCTTCAATATGTGGCCACCGTTCCCGGCTCGACCGGGATCGACTACGGCAACATCAGCGAGTTTATTCAGGGCCGGCACGAGATCTTTCCCGCTTTAGAGCAAGAAGTAGTTGGCATGAAGCCCGGAGAGGAAAAACAAGTTGAACTGAGTCCGGAGGAAGGCTTTGGTACACATGATGAGGGGAAAAAGATGAGTGTGCCAAGGACTCTTTTGCCGCCTGGAGTGAAAGAAGGAGATGTCGTGCAGAATGAGCTAGGCCACTTCGCCACGGTGGCAGAAGTATCAGACGGAATGGCGTTGTTGGATTACAACCATCCGCTCGCGGGGAAGCCGCTCGTGGTGCAGGTGAAGATCCTCAAGGTCGAGAATCCGTGATCAATCATTCTGGCTCTTGATCGATCACCATTCCTGTTCGGCAGTCGAAATCCCATCCGAGAATCATGATTGATTGCTGAGCGCGAATCGCTGCTGCACGAAAGGCACTGAAGTACGTGTCTCAATCGATGTGGAACGAGACACGCCGAGCCTCTTCGACTCGCCGACAGTTTTGTTCAGCCGGGAGAACTGGAAATGCCGTGTGGACACCCGAACCTGAATGGTCATGACTGTATTCCGTAGAAAACAGCATCCGTGGCGGTTCACTTGTGGACCAAATCAAATGACCACCACGTCGCGTTATCGCTCTTTTGAAAAGGCATTATACCATTTGACGATTTGCATTCCGCTGGTCCTGTTTCTTAGAGGGAAATAGAACAAACTGTCTGGTCAAGGACATTCTGTCCAGTATGTAGCCTTTCTCCCGATTCGACTCGTTCCATAATTTATCTCCTCACTCACAGTGGCGGTCTCTTCAATAGAGTCGAAACATGCTTATAATATTTTCTAGAATCGGTACTTCATTCTCGCAACGGAGAGAGGGTACGTTTTTTGCTCTCCTTCCGCTCCATGGTGACAGTCACCGCTCCTCTACCTTAATCGAGGAGGTTCGAAGTTACTCACATAGTCCTTATCTTTCCTGGGGCGGTTGCCGGCACCATAACGAGGGGCCTGTAACCATGAGTGATCGTGGATCAAAGTCTGGTCTCGAACAACGGGGGTTGGCAGGGGGTGCAGCTCCTCTCCTTCTCGCCTGTGCATTGCTCGCAGCAGCTTGCGCCATCCCGGCGGGGCATCAGGATGTTGCGACGGATTCCCTTCCTCCATCGATGGCTGCTCAGCCCGGGGACCTCCATGTCCTCGCCGGTGAATGGGAATATGTAGATGGCGACGCCGTCGATCGGCTGACATTCGATGAGGAGGGCAATGGTCACTATAGATGGAAAGATGGGCGATTCGAGACACGCACGCTCATCGGTCACATCTGGCACGGTGTGTGGTTTCAGAAGGAGAATGACCGAGATGGTGGGTTTACGGTCGAGTTCTCGCCAGATTTTTCAGAAGGGGAAGGACGCTGGTGGTACAGCCGCATCGAAACAAACCATGCCCCCACACAAAAAGGCGGAACGTTTCATCTAAGAAGGAATACCGCTGTGATGAACCACACCGATATTCCACCGGCACCGTAAGAAACTTCTCACGCCATAGCCTATGATCGGCAGCTCATGGACGGAGGTCTGACCGTTTATTC
>VBOM01000078.1 GCA_005877535.1 Nitrospirota bacterium
ATCGCCATACACATAACGCCGTACAAGTGCGGCATGGTCGATCGATGCAGGCATTTCAGTGCGTGAGTCTTGTTCGATAATCACGGCGGCATGCTCCGACAATAGCCCGGGCCTCCAGGCATGGATCAGGATGTTTAACTCATCTAGAGCGGCATACGGCGGATCCGCAAAAAGTGTGTCGTAGGGGCCACCCCACCAGTCCTTCCGCTCAAGGAATGCGGCTGCCTGTCCCCCACGAACCAGCGCTCGGTCTAGCAGCTGGCAGGTCCGGAGATTTTTCCGTAACAGCTGCAAGGCCTTGAGGTCTGATTCGACAAAGGTGACGGATGAGGCTCCGCGGCTTAGCGCTTCAATCCCGACGGCTCCCGTGCCTGCATACAAGTCAAGAAAGCGACTTCCTGACACATGGGTCCCGAGAATCGAAAAAATGGCTTCCCGAACCTTATCTGATGTGGGACGAAGCACAGACCCTTGTGGCCCACTCAAGCGTCGACCTCGGTGGGATCCGGCAATGACACGCATACATAAGGTGAGAGACATTTCGGGAGTGTCTGACTCTAACACAGCGTTTTTGAAGGGGTCAAGATAAGTACGACTGAAACGAGGTGTGATCTTCCGGTGTGGAGCCGGCGTGGGAGCGGGAGAGATTGGAACAAGAGCAATGGAAGTATTTTGACGATCTTGGAGCCTGTGGCTATAATGCCGTCTGGTGATCCGGCGGCATAAGACACGATCGACAGGGCATCAGTGCGGCAATGTCGACCATTCGTGGCGATCGAGAGGGTCGACCAGTACCGAGACGATTGGCACTTCTTCTAGGGAGTCGCCATTGCCTGGGGCTTGCGAGCGGCCAAGCTCTTCCGCCGATTATTTGAAATAGTGCGATCAATGATCGCGCCGCAGTTGATGCATTTCCAGGCGTAGAAAATTAAAAAGAAATCGGAGAACCGCTCGAGCATCATGAGGCCTTTACACTTCGGACATTCCATTAAATCCTCCTATGGTTGCTGTGTACTGCTGCAGGCCTCCAAAGCAAGTACTGCACCAATTTGTCGGTGTACGTAATTTCAACAGTTTAGGGGGTACGTATTTGTTACCAGGGAGCCAAAGAGAGGGTTATCGCTAGTACAAAAACGTTCAGAGTGTCGTTAATTGTTCAGGGAGGGTGAATGGCCAGCAAGAAAGGAGGGCAAGGCATTGCGCAATGGCCTGAAACAGAACGGCCGCGAGAACGACTGTTGACTCAGGGGCCACAGGCGCTCACCAATGCCCAACTCCTGGCCATTCTTCTTCGAGTCGGTCGTCACGGCTCTTCAGCTGTGCAAGTCGGAATGGATATTCTGGATCGACTCGGGGATGTGGCTGGACTTGCACAATGCGGAATCGAAGAGCTCTGCGCGGTTCCAGGTGTAGGGGAGGCCAAAGCGGCACAACTGAAGGCGGCCCTTGAGTTGGGGAAGCGTGCACTCGCTGGTCCGTTGACCAAGAGAACCAAGATCACATCCAGTCGTGACCTCTTCACCCACTACCATCCGACCTTGCGTGACCTGCGTCACGAGGTCTTCAGAGTCATTTTGCTGGATGCCAAGCACGCCATTATGCGCGACGCGACTGTATCGGAAGGCAGCTTGACGCTCAGCATTGTCCATCCACGCGAAGTCTTCACACTCGCAGTAAAAGAATCCGCGGCGGCAGTGATCTTCCTCCACAACCATCCCAGTGGTGATCCGACGCCGAGCCAGGAAGATCGTCTCCTGACCGCGCGATTGGTGTCGGCAGGGGAGGTACTGGGTATTCGGGTCCTTGACCATCTCGTTATCGGAGATGGACGTTATGTGAGCTTTGCCGATCAAGGGTGGCTAACAAACCATGATGCCGACGCGTGAGGAGGGGGGAGTCGTAACGATGTAACCATATCATCTCAGGATGCTCAAAAAGGCCGTCCAGCAAGGCCGCAGCGAGCGAAGAGGCAAGACGTACGCTTCGGTACGTTGAGCTTCTGAGCGATGCGAGAACGAAGCTGGCGGACTTTTTCAGCATCCTGCTAGAGGAGGGCCCCATGAGCGAGCTACGCAGGGAGTCACTCAGAAATGTGGTCTTGATCTCGAGTGCCGGTGCCGGCAAGACTTCGCTGGCTGAGGCCATGCTCTTTGCCGCCGGCGCTGTTCCTCAGCTTGGGTCGATTGCACAAGGCACGACCGTCTCAGACTTTGAGCCGGAGGAATTGCACCGGCGCAGTTCCGTCAGTACCAGTCTCCTCCGTTGTTCCTGGAATCACACCATCATCAATCTCGTCGACCCCCCCGGTGCGCTGAGCTTGCTCGGGGAGACGATTATGGCATTGCGAGCGGTGGACGCTGTGATTCTGGTGGTAGGCATCTCGTCGGGGATTCGGAGCGAACTGGTCAGAATCTGGTCTCGCGTCACAGCGCTCGGCTTGCCCTGTCTAGTGTTTCTGAACGAATTGAACAATGACCATGTTTCTCTCGACAGGGTAGTCGCGATGTGTCAACGCGATCTTGGGATTATGGTATTGCCGATGTCATTGCCCTATGGCAGTGGCACCCAGCTTGACGGCGTGTTGGACCTTATTCAGCAACGCGTTATTACTTCGCGAAAAGAGGTCCCCACGATTCAGCAGTTGCCGATATCGAACAATGAGCGGACGGTGGTGGGGGACGCATGGAAACTCGTTCAAGAGGGGGTGGCCGAGCATGATGACCGGTTATTGGAACAGTATCTTGCCGTGGGTGAGCTGACGCAGGCGGACCTGATCAATGGACTTCGCCTTGGCGTCCAGGCCCGCACGATTGTCCCGCTCTATAGCGGGTCTGCTATCAGGAATATCGGGATTGTTCCGCTCCTCAACGCGATCGTCGACTTGTTGCCATCGCCGATGGACCGCGCAGCGAAGACTCCGCTGGAAGGCCTGCATCCAGATACAGGAGAGCCGGTGAGCCGCCGTGCCACTCACGGGGACCCCTTTTCAGGGATCGTCTTCAAGACGCTGATTGATCCGTTTGTCGGACGACTCTCATATCTGCGAGTTTTGTCGGGGGTCCTACACGCAGATTCGACGGTTTTCAACAGTTCTCGGGGCAGCAAAGAGAAAAGCGGGCATCTCTATACGCTGTTGGGGAAAAAACACACGGCCGTGCCTTCGGCCGGCGCAGGGGAGATCGTGGCCATTGGGAAGCTTAAAGATGCGCAAACCGGCGACACGCTCTGTGACGAACACGCTCCCATCTGTTATCCGAAGACGGTGCTTCCGCGGCCTGTGCTGTCCTTTGCCATCGAGCCGAAGTCCAACGCCGATATCGAGAAAATCAGTCTCGGGCTGCATAAGTTGATCGAAGAAGATCCGACGCTCGAATTTTCACGGCAGGCCGATACGAAGGAAATGGTTTTAAGTGGGATGGGCCAGTTACACATCGATCTCGCGCTCGAAAAATTGCGCCGCAAATATGGTGCGGAAGTGGTGCTTCATATGCCGAAGATTCCCTACCGTGAAACCATTCGCGCCACGGCACAGGCGCAGGGGAAATATAAGAAGCAAACCGGAGGGCATGGCCAATACGGTGATTGCTGGCTGGAGCTCGCGCCTCAACCGCGCGGAGAGGGGTTCAAGTTTGAGAACAAAGTGGTCGGCGGGGCCATTCCACGCAACTTTATTCCGGCGGTGGAGAAAGGGGTAGCCGAAGCCATGCACCACGGGAGTCTGGCGGGGTTTCCTGTTGTCGATTGTCGAGTGGCTGTCTACGACGGGTCGTACCATACGGTGGATTCTTCTGAGATGGCGTTTAAGATCGCCGCATCAATGGGGTTCAAGAAGGCGTTGGAGGCGGCCCATCCTGTCTTGTTGGAGCCGATCATGACGGTGGAGGTCGAGGCGCCGGCGGATCATATCGGTGGTGTGATCGGGGACTTGAATGCGCGCCGAGGGCGAATTCTCCACGTGGAGGCGAAAGACCAGACTGAGCAGATCACAGCCTTTGTTCCGATGGCAGAGCTGCTCACCTATGCCACGACGCTGAATTCGCTCACGGCAGGACGCGGCAGTTATGCTATGGAATTCGCACGGTATGATGAAGTGCCGCGCGAGCTTGCGGTTCGGGTTATTGAAGCGCACAAAGTGGAGTCCCTCGCAGCGGCG
>VBOM01000079.1 GCA_005877535.1 Nitrospirota bacterium
TCGATCCTCGAATGCACGCGTCGAGCGACCACCGATCTTCTACCTTCTCCCTGGAGGGCGGGCTAGATGTTCTCCCTCTGCGCGTGTCCAACGAGGGTCTTCTGAGACCGCGCGTTGCACGAGCACAGGAGAGCATCTAGCCTGCTCTCCTCTCTTTCTATTTTATAAGAAACGATCTTGAATTTTCTCCCGAGGCTGTGGTGACGGTGAGGAGGACCAGGCCTTTCTTTCCGCCTTGTGGGACGATTGTTGTGATGCTGCCGTTGGTCTGTTGAAACTGAGCTGGATGACCCGGACCGAAGGAGACGCCCCGTAAACAGGCTGCCTCGCCGAAGTTGGTTCCTGTGATGATGACTCTGTCTCCGGCTTTCCCCTCGTCTGGCGTGAGCATGTCGAGCTGTGGTGCTTCACCGAAACAGGTTGGAGCTTTTCCCGCAGTCTCTGCCGTGGCGAATTTCGGTGCGGTCGCCTTCGGGGCGAGCGTGCTTTTGAGTACCTGGGACGGCTTTTTCCTCTTCTGCTCCTGCTTCACCGGTTCGGCGGCCCAGGTGCTGGCAGGGGTGATCGCTGCTAGGATGAGTGCCAACACTCCGATTGCAACCGTGATTCTTAAACCCGTCGCTGTATACATGAGGGGTCTCCTATCTCTTTATAGCGCGCACAGATGTGTCATTGATCACCGGTCTTGAAGCCGGTTGAATCAATCTTCGATCGTCGAGATATCGCCTAGGTCTTGTCCGAGCTCTTTCGCTTTGAGCACCCGCCGCATGATTTTGCCTGACCGGGTCTTGGGGAGTGAGGGCACGATGTCGATTTCGGACGGCACGGCGATTTTGCCCAACTCCTTCAGCACTTGGTCCTTGATCGAATGGATCAGTGACGGGCTGCCCACTTCCCCCTGTTTCAAGATAATGAAGGCCTTGATGGACTCGCCGACGAGTTTATGTGGTTTGCCGATCACCGCTGCTTCCGCCACGGCATGGTGACTGACCAGCGCGCTTTCCACTTCGGCGGTGCCGAGCCGGTTGCCGGCCACTTTGATCACGTCATCGGCACGGCCCATGAACCACATGTAGCCGGCTTCATCTTTGTGGCAGATGTCGCCGGCGGTGTAGCAGTTCGGGATCGTGTTCCAATAGGCCTTGTAACGTTCCGGATCTTTGTAGATGGTCCGCATCATTGAGGGCCAGGGCTTTTTGATGACGGCAAGGCCGCCGGCGTTGGCGGGGAGGCTGTTACCTTCGCTGTCCACGACATCGGCTTCGATGCCGAGGAATGGTCTGGTGGCAGAGCCTGGCTTCAAGGGGACGGTCGGCAGGGGTGTGATCAGGATCGACCCTGTTTCGGTCTGCCACCAGGTATCCATGATCGGTTTGTCCCCACCGGCCGCGCGATGGAACCATTCCCAGGCTTCCGGATTGATCGGCTCGCCCACGCTGCCCAGGATTCGGAGGGTGGAGAGATCGTATTTTTTGGGCCAGTCTTCTCCGTAGCGCATGAGTAGGCGAATGGCTGTGGGGGTCGTATAGAAAATCGAGACGCCATACCGTTCGATCAAATCCCACCAGCGACCCGGACTCGGATAGTCCGGCTTGCCTTCAGCTGTGAGAATCGTGGCGCCGTTGAGGAGGGGGCCATATACAATATAACTGTGGCCGGTGACCCAGCCCGGGTCTGCGACACAGAAGTAGACATCGTCATCTTTAAGGTCGAAGACATATTTCGTAGTGATGTAGGTCCCGACCATGTAGCCTCCGTGGACATGGACCACACCTTTGGGTTTGCCGGTAGTGCCGGAGGTATAGAGGATGTACAGCGGATGTTCTGAATCCAGATGCTCGGCCTCGCAGACCGCCTTCTCGTCCTTCAACCAGTCGTGCCAATCGATTTCCTTCGGCGCGGATAAACTCACACCAGGAGTCTGCCTCCGCAGGACCACGACATGTTCGACGGTGGGGGAATTGGCTAGGGCTTGGTCGACCACCTGCTTGAGCTTGAGGACCTTTCCCCTGTCAAACCCGACGTCGGCTGTGATGACCAGTTTGGATTCGGCGTCCTGAATGCGGTTCGCGAGGGCCGGGGCGCTGAACCCGGAATACACCACACTATGAATGACGCCGATGCGAGCGCAGGCGAGCATGGCGACGATCTGTTCGGGAACTTTCGGAAGGTAGATCGTCACTCGGTCTCCCTTCGTGAGTCCAAGTTTCTTGAGCGCGTTCGCACAACGATTGACCTGCCGGTAGAGCTCGCCATAGGTGATGACCCGCTCTTGGTCGTTCTCGCCGACCCAGATGACCGCCACCTTATTTCTACGCCAAGTTTTGACGTGACGGTCCAAACAGTTATAGGTAATGTTGCAGGTGGCGCCGACGAACCACTGGGCCCAGGGATAATTCCATTCCAGTACCTTGTCCCATGGAGAAAACCACTCCAGTTCCTTGGCGACGTCACTCCAGAAGCCTTCAGGGTCGGCTATCGACTTCTTATATGCGCTCTCGTAGTCTTGAATATAGGCACCGGCCTTGGTCTGGGCGCTCGGATGATACAGGCGGCCTTCCTTGAGGAGGGTATCGATTTTTTCTGCCATGGTGCGATGACTCCTTCAGGTCGAGGTGCGAAACAATCATGGTCATTATGCTGGAGGGGTGGGGGGGAACTCAACCATACCTTGGTGCGAAAGGGGAGAATGCAGGGCCGCATTGTGGCACTACGGCTGCGACGTGGCCTCGGTCTCCCGTTTCTTGACAGTTCCTCAGAGGCCAGAGTAGGGTAAATTTATTACGCGTCCCACACTGAGGCTGGTCCAATTGATGTTGCCGATCGCCCAGCGACGACCGTGGCCCTTCCTTCTCGCGTTTCTCGCCTACTCGCTGGTGACGACATTCTGTCCACCATCGGCGTCTGCCCAACTGGGGAAGCCGGAAGGGCTGTATTACAAGTCGTGGGCCATTGTCATCGGGGTGGAGAACTATCTCTTGGCCCCGAAAATTCCCGGCGCGATTGAGGATGCCAAAATGGTGGCCCAAGCGTTCCGACAACTGGGCTTTGACGAGGTCGTTGAACTCTACGACAAGGATGCGAGTGTTCGCCGTCTACAGCAGACGCTCTCGGATTTCTTGCCCCGCAAGGTCGGTCGGCATGATCGACTTGTTCTCTATTTCGTTGGACATGCGGGTGTCACGCAGGATCTTGCCGGCGAGGAACTTGGATATCTCGTTCCCTGGGATGCGCAGATGGGGAATGTGTCCAAATCGGTAACTTTGGAACAGCTGAAAGAGTTCAGCCGGCGTAGCGCATCTAAACACACCCTCTTCCTCTTGAATGCTGGAGTTCGCGGGTGGGAGGTGAGCACGGCTCAGCCATTGTCCCTCGAAGGGCGATCGGCCCCGGAAGGCGATACGGAGCGGCGAGCCGTTCAAGTCTTGATGGCGGGCGATAAGGGTGAGCCGTTGAGTCAGGAAAATGGGAGGAGTCTTTTCGTGCAGGTACTGGTGAATGGGCTGAGTGGCATGGCGGATCGTAATAAAAATGGATGGCTCATGGCCTCGGAAGTCGGAGACTATGTGAAGCAGCAAGTTCTGGAACGGTCGAAGGGCGCCCAGCATCCCCTCTTTGTACAGCTTGAAGGCGAAGGGGATACGGTGTTGATCGAAGGCCGAAAGTCCGCCTTTTTCATGGGCGCAGAACCCCAATCTCCGGCCGAGCGACGACAGGCTGCGAAGATGCAATATGAACAGGCCTTCGCGCTTCTTCAAACCGGAAAATCATCGGAGGAAGCGTTGGAGCGGTTGAATAAATCGCTGGAATACGATTCCACGTTTGGCGATGCATACATGCTCAAGAGTTATGTGCTGCTAGAAGTGCTGCCGAACCTTGACGACGCGTTATCTGCGGCGATGCTGGCGGTGCAGTATGCCCCGAAGAACCCGGATTCTCAGTATACGCTCGGGTTGATTTACGAAAAGCGCGGGCAGTATACCGAAGCTGAGCATGCCATGCGGGAGGCGCTGGTGGTCAATCCCAACTATGTGGATGTTTATTTCTCGCTGGGCATCCTTTACGCCGACGAAATAAAAGATCAGTCCAAATCGA
>VBOM01000080.1 GCA_005877535.1 Nitrospirota bacterium
GAGGACCTAGTCTGTCCGCGTCGCGCCTTTCTTGCACGTCCCGCAGCTCACGCCGTATTTTGTTCGGCATGTCCTCTTCTCCTGCGCTCTGTATGATCGATGCGGCATTCTCGTTGCCTCCGGTGCGGAAATCTGTAGAATCTACCATTAGGCTGCCCTGCAGCATTAACGCTTGGCGTACATGTGTGATTGCAAGGCCTGACACCTTTTCTCGGAGTAGTTGTCAATAACGAAAGAGGACCAGCTTATCCATGAATCTATCGACTATTGAAGTTCTGGTGGAGCAACATCTTTCTGGATTACGGAGCAAGCCCATCGCCGACTTATTACTACTTCCAAAACTTGCGGAGAAAACTGTTAAGGCGCAGGGAAAGGAAGTTCGTTTATGTACATACCACGAAACCGTGGAGACTGGGAACCACCGTTTTGTAGTACAAGGAATTCAGGAACGTTGGGGAGGGATTACCGCTAAAGTTGTCGCGCAGGGCTTTGAAATTGCGAATGACCAATCGTTGCGAACACTATCTCAAGAGGAGCTGTATGACTTTACGTAGGCATGGCTGATCCGTCAGTTGTGCACTGCGTGCAGGCAGCGATTAAAAACAAAACCCTGTCTCGTTGTCCCGTCCGGCTGTCCGGTAGAGGATTCCGGTTCGACTCGCCACCAGTGTTCACACTTAACCTCAACCTTGACCTCGACCTTTCCCTGGGCCGCTGCTGGACTACAATCCAACCAGCGTTTTGATTTCTGCCCGCAACGTGTCTCGCTGTTCTCTCGCCCAGACATCAAGTCGTGCGAACAAATGATCCAGTGGCCCCGTGAAGGGATCTACGACTGTATCGCGACGCTCTGCCAACATGCCGTCTGCGTCGGCGATGCGGATTTTTTCGTCCGCGATATGCCGCGACAAGAATTTTGAAATCATGAGTTGTTGACCTGGTGTCCCTGCGATCTCTCCCAAAATCTTGACACGGAGCACATCCAACTCCTCCGGAATTGCCACCTTCACGCGAACAGCCTGGGCGGTCGGCCAGGATGCTCGTTGGATCGAATAGTCATAGGAAAATACCTGTTCGCGAGGTTCGCGGTAGGGGCCAGTCACATCCGTAATTTTTATCCGGGTATCCATCGTGATTCCTCGTCTCGAATTATGCGCGCGCTCCCGATAGATAGCGCACGACACGCTCTGCAGCGACCGCCCCGTCACGGATACAGTCCGGAATCCCGACGCCGCGATAGCCGGCGCCCGTGAGGATCAGTCCCCCATAGCCACTGAGTGCTGCCTCAATCTGATTCAGTCGTTCGAGATGTCCCAGCGTATATTGCGGCATGGCCCTCATCCATCGATTGACTTCCACAAACCCCGGCTCTGCAGTCACGCCGCACATACTGGCCAATTCCGCCCTGACCCGTGCCACCAACGCCTGGTCATCCAATTGAAGAATGGCCTCTCGCCCGACTCCGCCGACGTAACAACGGACCAGAAGTTGATCCGGCGGAGCGCGGTGTGGCCATTTGAGCGATGTCCAGGTCGCAGCTATGAGGTCGCGCCCTTCTGCCCGCGGGACGACAAACCCGAAACCTTCAGCCGCGCCGGACAACGCCGCACGCGGGTAGGCCATAGCTATCGTTGCCGTAGAGGCATAGGGAATCATCTCCAACAACCCACCGGCAATGGGCGTCAGGGGACGAACCAGCTCTGCCGATACATAGGCCGGGGTTGCCAGCACGAGACTGTCCACGGACAAGGCAGAACCGTCACTGAGGATGACATCATACATCCAACGACCGAGCTGATGGGATCGCACCCGCAGGGCATCGACGAGACAGTTTCCCCTAAGCGTGATTCCTTGGACTGTCAATCGGTGGACGAGGGCGGCAACCAGATCCGACAACCCGTTCTTAAGGCTGACGAACATCGTGCGCTTTGGGCCAGGATGCGTGGCGGATGAACCTGACTGCCGGGCTATCATCATTCCACGAATCAGACTCCCGTACTGTTGTTCCAGCTCAACAAAACGAGGGAATGTTGCCTGCACGCTCATCTGTTCCGCGTCTCCCGCATAGATACCGGCCATCATGGGCTCGAGCATCCGATCAAATGCCTGCCGACCAACGCGCCGCCGGAAGAAAGCGGCCAGAGATTCATCCTCCTGCGACCGCTTCACCGGCATGGCCAGATCCAGCCCCATCCGCGCGAGCCCTGCCCAACTCAAGAGGCCGCTTCGGAGAAAGGGACCCAGCTGACTGGGATCAATAACGACCAACCCTTCGGGGAGTTCGTGCAAACGTCCACGCGAAAAGACGCAGGCCCTCTTGCTGGTCTCGTTGGTGTTGATGAGCTGATCGGTCAGTCCTAATTTGTCACAGAGTTCGAGGCCGGGCGGCTTCTGTGACAGAAAGGAATCGGGTCCCGCCTCCGTTATGAAATCGCCGACCCGATGGGTGACGATCTTGCCTCCCCAAGCGGGAGCACTATCGACTACGGTACAGCGGATCGGGATACCGGCAGCTGACGCCCGTTCGTGAAGGGCATAGGCAGTCGAGAGACCTGAGATTCCTCCACCAATGACGGCGACAGTGCGGAGGTGGCTCACGACGTAGGACAGAGGGAGGACTCGTGTGCAGTGAGCACAGAGGTCAGAGTGTCGATGAGGCCAGGAGAGTCGTTCAGCATCGCGATTCGCTCGAGTTGGAGGCCCCGACCAGCCGCGAACTGCTTCAATTCGATATCGATATCGTAGAGCGTTTCCACATGGTCACAGAGAAAACCGATTGGCGCGACCAGCACCTGGCTATGCCCGTCCCGCGACAGCTCTTCCACTACCGACTCCACGGTCGGCCCCAGCCATTTTTCTTCCGAACGGCCCTGACTTTGGTAGGCAAATCGAGTGGGCCTGCCTCCCAGCAGCGCCGTCACAGCTTCAACTGTTCCTCTCACCTCGTCGGGATAGGGATCCTTCGCCACTAAGATTCGTTCAGGAAGGCTGTGGGCTGTAAAGAGAATCGGCACCGTCGCCTGCACGTCAGGAGGGAACTTCGACAGCGCCCGGTGGATATTCTCAACGATCGCCGCAATCAGTCCAGGATGCCGATGCCAACTGCCGACGTAACTCACCGGGCATGTACTCTGCAGAGCAGCCCGCGCCTCTTCAACCTTCTTCTGATAGGCGCCGGTGCTCAGAGAGGACTGTTGTGGGGCCAAACAGAGACCGATGATGTGTTCGGGAGCGTCGCCAAGCAACTCGGCATAGGTTTCCTTGATAAACGGATGCCAATGTCGTAACCCCACGTAGACCTGATACCGCTCGCCACCGCCCTCATTCAACCGCCGCTTGAGCTTCTTTGCTACATCCTTGGTAATCCCAACCGCCGGCGACTTCCCGCCCGTTGCCCGATACCGGCCCCGAATTTCTTCGACGAGTTCAGGCGGCGTGGGACGACCACCCCGCACATCCA
>VBOM01000012.1 GCA_005877535.1 Nitrospirota bacterium
AGTGTAGTAGCTCACGCTCCCGCCCTTTTTGTGGCCGGGAATGTAGTTACGATTCAGCTCGCTCTTCACCCCTTGCGCCTGAGGAACGAGATGCTCTTCCACCACCGACCGGGAGAGAAACTGTGGAACAAACAGAAACTCGTTCTGGCCCCAATACTCACTCGAGAGTCGATCGAGATCCAGCCGCTTGACTGCTTCATCGACCGCTTCAACTAAGGAACCGACCATTGACTGACTCATGCCTTCACCTACTCCTCAATCGTCCGGCAGGATGCTGAAAAAGTCCGCCAGAGCCATGGACCGTGACGCGTGAAGCGCGCGATTTGCGAGAAAGGCGCGACGTGGACAGATTAGATTCCTAGCTCGTCTCGCCTGTCCCACTAGTCTCGCTCGACTGTGTCTGTGCATTCTCGAACCGGTTCCCGTCTCATTCACTGTGGAGTACTGAGCACCGGAGCCCTCACCACTTCCACATCGGCTGGTAACTTCAGATCGAAGACTGAGTCGCTGAGGCCTATGTTGGATTGGAGGGACGAAAATTCAAAACTCGCGACATTGCCGCTGACTTCGTAGAGAGAGATCGTCCGAATGAAGTACGTCTTGGGAAACACTTCTAACACGATCCGTTGTAACGAACTCCCTGCTCCACCTTCACGCGACTTAGGCAGGAGTGTGAGTAACCGGATTCCTCCCACACCACGTCCCTTCCCCGGTGTCGGCTCAATGTCGAACGACTCATCCAACCTGGCTGCCCCCTGCAAGAGCTCCAGCGGGGCCTTGGAGGCCGCCATTTGTGTGAGCTTCCCTACCAATACTTGTTTGTGCTCAGGCACATACACTTTGATATTATCCAGATTGACATGGATGTCCTCGACCGAAGGGTCGAGATAATTCCACCGCAACCGGCCGGGCTTTTTGATATAGACCTTCCCCGAAGACGTGATGGGCCGCTCGAACCCCTCGATCATGGTCTTCTGCGTAAAGTCTGCCTGGAGATCTTTCGTCCTCTCATACCGCGCCTGGAGCTGCTTGACTACCTCCCGCACTTCCTTGAACGCACTCTCATCGCTCTCTTCTCCTGCGGAGAAGACCATAGGTGCCATTAAGAAACCACAGAGGATGCTGCATACAGAGGACCAGACCGCCATTCCAATTCGCATGTTCAGACTCATCCTCTTCAATCATCCATTCCTCTATACAGGGAGTGGCCAGAGGATCCTTCACTGCGCGCATCGAGCGACCACCGCTTTATCGTGGGGGCTCTGCGAGCAAGAAGGATCGTCTGGCCGCTCCCTTCTCGTCCTTCTGAGCGTGCGCGGTGCACGAGCACGGAGAGCGCCTTAGCCACCCCATACCCTCTCATGCCTCCTACAACACATGTCCAATTCAATTTCCTGACCATATCAATCACGAGGGGAAGCGGCCGAGGCTGACCTTTACTGCGCGCATCGAATGATGCACTACAAATTGCCCCTTCCAAGCTCGCTCGTTATCTCTTCGGGGATGGGGGCTGATTGATCTTCCACTGCGTGCGTCCAACGAGGGGAGTCCGCGACCGCGCGTTGCGCGAGCACAGAACACCATCAGGCTCCATGCCCTCCTCTATTCTGCGAGCAAGAAGGGCACCTGGCCACTCCCCCTCACACCTCCTCTGCTCCCACCGGCCCACGCCGCCCAACGACCTCTCTCCGTCCATCGCGACCAGCTGCGCCCACGAGGCCATCTGCCTCCATTTGCTCGATCATCCGAGCCGCCCGAGGATAGCCCACCCGCAGCCGGCGCTGAATCAGCGACGCAGAGGCTTGACCGGTAGACAGAACCAACTCTTTAGCTTGCTCGTATACTTCACCCAGCGCGTCTTCCTCTTTCGCCCCTTCCTGTTTCAACGCTATCAGCAACTCCTGATTGTAGGCGGGTCTGGCTTGATCTTTCACGAACTCGACCACCCGGCGGACGTCGTCATCCGACACGAACGAACCGTGCAGCCGCATGACACGTCCGGTCCCCGAAGCCAGATAGAGCATGTCCCCCCGACCAAGGAGCGCTTCCGCACCGTTTGCATCCAGAATGGTGCGTGAATCGGTCTTCGACGACACTTGAAACGCAATGCGGGCCGGGAAGTTCGCCTTGATCAAACCGGTCAACACATCGACCGAGGGACGTTGCGTCGCCAGCACGAGATGGATGCCTGACGCGCGAGCCATCTGCGCCAAGCGTGCAATCCTGTCTTCCACTTCCCTCGGCGCCACCATCATCAAATCCGCCAATTCATCGATCATCACAACGATATAGGGCAAAGGTTCCGGCGGAGTCGGCGGCGGCAAAAATGATCCGGGGCTGCCATCCGGAAGCGCTGTCTCTCCGGCAGAGAGCCGCTCCTCTTCAGGCAGAAACTGGATGGGCAATTCCGGCTGGTCCAACTTGGCCGCTGATTCCGCCTCCAGCACACCCTGCGCGCCGGCGACCTTTCGATTGTAGGCATCGATGTTTCGCACCCCTGCCTCAGCAAGCAATTTATAACGCCGCTCCATTTCAGCCACAACCCAGCCGAGCCCCCGCGCCGCCGACTTGGGATCGGTGATGACCGGCCGTAAAAGATGAGGAATGCCGTCGTACGTTTGAAACTCGAGCATCTTGGGGTCGATAAGGAGTAGCTTGACCTCATCGGGTCGAGCCGAAAACAGCAGGCTCAGGAGCATCGTATTAAGACTGACGCTTTTCCCTGCCCCTGTGGCGCCGGCTACCAGCAAGTGCGGCATCGTTTTCAGATCGGCGATCGTGGGGGCTCCGAAAATGTCCTTCCCCAAGGCCAGGCTGAGCTTCGATCTGGCGCGTGAAAACGCTTCGCTCGTCGCCACTTCCTTCATCGACACCGTCTCACGATAGAGATTCGGCACCTCGATCCCTACCACTGATTTTCCCGGAATCGGCGCGACAATCCGGAGACTGATCGCCTTCAGCGCCAACGCCAGATCATCGGCAAGGTTCACAATGCGCGCGACTTTAGTCCCCGGCGCCGGCTCGAACTCGTACATCGTCACGACTGGTCCAGGACGAACTTCGGTCACCTTCCCTGCGATGCCAAAACTTAGCAGGGCGCGGGTCAGCACATCGGATTGCGCCTTGATTTCTTCTTCCGTGACACGCCCTAGGGGGCCTGACGGTTCGCTCAAGAGCACGGCCGGATCCGGCAAGATATAGTCCCCCGCCTTCGCCTGGGCAGCTACGACCTGTTTGTCCGGCTCGGATTCAATCGGCTCAGCCGGTTCGGGAGTCGGTTGTCGTGATGGTTGAATGACCGGCCAATCCAATTCCGGCTCCGCAGCCGCCTCAGGAAGCGCCTCCTCAATCACCGCGCGGATGGATGTAGCCGATTTCTGTTTGGCTTTCCGTGGAAACTCAGGAACGGACTCTTCCACCGGCCGGTCCGGGATCAAGGCACGCGCCCCACTGAACATCCAGTTGCCCCAACCAGGAAGCCGCCGAGCAATCTCCGACAGAGAGATGGGCGCCGTGAAGAGAAGCGAAACCAGTAGTCCCGCTATGATGAGAATGTGGGCGCCGGTGCTCGCAAAATAGGCTCGTAAGCTCTCGGCCAACACGTGCCCGAAGAAGCCTCCCGCCATCCCTCGATAAATAAAGCCGCTTGAGATGGTCGGCACCGCCGTAATTTCGAGATGGAACAAGCCGCTGAGAAACAGCAATGCTGCCAGTGAGGCGCCGGCGCTCCGCAGACGGATCGACAGATCGCTCTGTGTGAAACAGCGAATACCCATGAGACCGAGGAGTATTGGAAACAAGTAGCCGGCCCCGCCGATCGACCAGAATAAGGTGGACGCGAAGAACGCGCCGACTGCACCGATGAGATTTCTGGATGGAGACGTCGCAGATGTCCGGGCCTGGAGTTGCCCCGAGACAAGGGACACCATACTGAGAAGCGTCAATAGCGCCAACGCGATCAGGAGGACTCCGATCACTTCTCGTTTGATGTGTGATGGGGTGGAAGCGGCGCCGCGGGCCTCGCCCCGCTTGGCCGAAGTGGTGACTGCCATGATCGCGATGCTAGCACAGGGAATCGGTCATTTCAAACGAGAGGAGGGGATGGAGCCTAATGATCTTCTGTGCTCGCGCAACGCGCGGTCGCGGACTCCCCTCGCTTGGGCTAATGGCACGCCTCGGGAAATCGATTGCGAAGCAATCGGAGGGTAGGGCGGGTGAAAGATATCTGCCAGTGGGTGGGCGAGTGATAAAGTTGCACGCAGTGGAAGATCAATCAGCCCCCATCCCTGAGAGATACCGAGCGAGCTTGGAGGGAGAGCGGGCAAACTAGATGCTCTCCTGTGCTCGTGCAACGCGCGATCTGAGAAGATCCTCGTTGGACACGCGCAGTGGGAGAGCCTCTAGCCCGCCCTCAAGGCCGAAGAGAAGATAGGAAAGCGGTGGTCGCTCGACGTGCGCAGTGGGGAACAATCCAGACCACCTCTTAAAGACGGTGGAGGGCGAGTAGAAGAGCGGGACAGCAACTGCCGCAAACGGCAGAACCAGTCCCTTGACCTCCGAGTGCGCGTCTCGTTTCGCATCTGCACGCTTTCGCGACGAACCTTCATGAATAATGCGGGCTAGGCGAGCCACTAGCAGGCTGCGGAAAAACTATTGTGACATGCAGGAAACCCAATGGCCCACAGATCATGGACAAGAGATGACTATCCCGCAGGATGCTCAAAAAGGTCAGACTTCTTACCCGCCCAGCCCTGGCGCGCCGAGACGCGCCTTGTCCCAAGCAAGGCCGCAGCGAGCTGTCACTTCATAAGGGGTGGCTAGGATGATCCCAACTGCGCGCGATATTCCACCCACCCAGCCCTCAGCGTGCCAAGACGCGCTTTATCCCGGGTGAGGGCCTTCCAATTCCCTATACCTGCCTTTAGGGGAGTGGCCAAGGCGCCCTCCACTGCGCGCATCGAACGAGCACAGTTTCACCGTGCGCGTTCTGCGAGCAAGGAGGGCACCTGGCCGCTCCCTCCCCATCCTTCTGAGGCCGCGCGTTGCGCGAGCAAAGGGATCGTCCCAGCCATCCCGCCCCATTTTTCAGCATCCTGCCAGGTTACTTTCGCACCTCGTCAACCGAGCGCACAAGCGAGACGGAGGAAGTCCTCAACCGACAACGTCTCTGCCCTGCGAGTCGGAGCAATATCCAATCGCTGCAATGTCTCGGCAAGAGGATGAAGTTCATACCCTTCGTCTCGCAGAGAATTGACGAGCGTTTTCCTTCGATGCGCAAAAGCCGCCTTCACGAGCGCGCGAAATGCGACTTCTTCCTGCTGACCGAGCCTCGTGCGCTCTTTCGTGCGCAGCAGCAGCACTGCCGAGGCGACTTCCGGCCTGGGACGAAAACACTGGGCTGAGACACGAAACGATTTGGTGATCTCGGCTGCATACTGCGCCATCACGGAGAGCACCCCATAGTCCGACCCGCCTGGCTTTGCCACCAATCGATCGGCCACTTCGTCCTGCAGCATGAGCACCATACGGGAAAACCTGCCCCGTTGGTCGAGTAGTCTAAAAAGCAACGGGGTTGAAATATAATAGGGCAGATTGGCCACGACGACCGTCCCTATCGGCAGGCTCTGGACCGCATAGGCCAGCGCGTCCTCACAGACTAGCTCTACATTCGGAAGCTCCGTCTGCCTGGTTTCGAGATAGGCATGGAGCCGTGGATCCACTTCGACCGCCGTCACACGACCGGCTGTATGGCACAACGCCTCTGTCAGGATGCCGCGGCCTGGGCCAACTTCCAACACGTGGTCGCCGGGTCCTAGTTCCGCCAACGCGACGATTTTGCGCACGATGTTGGGATCGATCAGAAAGTTTTGGCCGAGCCGTTTGTTCGGCGGAGGGAAATCAGGGATCGACACCGGTCAATTCCCACCGGAGGAACGAGGCGCTGCCTGCGCCAGTTGTTTCGCTAGATCTGCCAGCGGGGTTCGGAAATAGTCGATGAGATCGGTAAACTCTTCCACCAGGTCGTTGGTAAAAGAGGGCCCCGGCTGCAGGGAGGCAAACTTCTGCCCTTCTTTCTGGCCCAGGGATTCGGTGATGAGCGCACTCGTCCTGACTTTCCATTTTGCCACTCGTTCGGCTCCGGCAACGGTATTGAGCGTCTCCATGGTCTCTTGGAAAATCTCGTCCAATTCCTTCAGCTGCTTCTGAAGCATGCTACAAGCCGCGCCCGATTGGTTGGTCATCAATGTGCTCCTGTTACTCTGGTCTATTTGGTTTATCTGGTTTGCCTCGTTTATTTGGTTTGTTTCGTTGAAGTTTCCGTCAACCAAACAAACAAGACAAACCAAACAAACCTTTTACCAACGTCTTTTGGTTAACCTGGCGGCCAGTATGATCGCCTCGACCAGACTGCCAGCGTCTGCGATACCCTTCCCTACGATATCAAACGCTGTCCCGTGATCGACCGAGGTGCGAATGATCGGCAACCCCACCGTCAGATTCACGCAGGTGCCGAAAGCGACAAGCTTTAGGGGAATTAACCCCTGATCGTGGTACAGGGCCACCACACCGTCATAATCACCCCTCGCCGCCTTGCCAAACAGCGTATCGGCAGGCAAGGGATCGCTGGCACGAATACCCTGGGCCTGCGCTGCACGAGCCGCAGGGAGAATTACCCGTGTCTCTTCGTCCCCAAACAGTCCATGTTCTCCAGCATGAGGGTTCAATGCAGCGACACCGACTCTCGGTTTCTTGATCCCGAACAGGTCCCTCAACGCCAGATGCGCCAGTCTGATGGATTTTTCGATCTTGGCCTGGGTGAGGAGTGCCGACAAGTCCTTGATTGCGACGTGAGTGGTCACAAACATGATTCGCAGCGGTCCGCCGACGATCATCATGCCGGATTCCTGTACCTTGGTCAGGTCTGCCAGCAATTCCGTATGGCCGGGGAAATGACAGCCGGCCATGTTGATCGCTTCCTTATTGATCGGTGCTGTGACGACGCCGTCGATACAACCAAGCTGTGCAAGCTCCACGGCTTTCTTGATGAAGAGCACGGACGCCGCTCCGGTTTCAGGTGCCGCGACTCCACGCGGGAACCGCCCAAGGGGATGATCGAGCGGATCCAGCACAGCGAGATGATTCCCCCGTGGAGGCACCGTTTCGTGACCCTCCACACGAATCACGTTCATCTTGAGTTTCAGGCTCTTGACCGCCTGCCGCATAACTGGAAACGAGCCGATGACCAGCGGACGGCAGAGTCGGCGGACCTTAGTTCCAGCTAAGGCCTTCGCTATCACCTCCGGACCGATCCCCGCCGGATCTCCCATGGTGATGCCTAATAGAGGACGGGGCTCGTGCTGAGGTTTGTTTCGTTTATTTGGTTTGTCTAGTTGAGACTTCATTGATTCGTTCTCCGTTGAAACCAAACCAACGAAACAAACCAGAAAAACCAGACAAACCTTCTCAACTGGTCACCAACCATACAAGTACACCACATACCCTATATAAAGGAGAGCACTCCCGCTCAGCAACCAGGGCCGCCAGAGACCGCCCCATACAGTCTGCACCAGTAAGAAGGTGGACGCTGCCACAGCGAGCACCATGGTGATCAATGCCGTAGATGCCAGCGCCCAGTCCGTGCCCAAGAGCCCGATCGAGACCGGAATTGTACCCTGAAAGACCATCGCGCCTGTGACATTCCCTACCGCCAAACGGTCTTTCTTTCGGTAGAGCCAAAGAAAACTGTTTGACATCTCGGGCAACTCGGTCGCCAGGGGTGCGACGAGAAGGGCCAGAATTAATGGAGAAATCGATAAGATTCCCGCAATCGTTTCTGCGGCGAGCACGAAGAGATGCGCTCCGAGCGCGAGCCCAGCCAGGCCAAGGACTCCTTGAAGACCGATAAGTCCAAACGACGGGATGGCCGCCTTTCTGGCAAAGAGCAGCGGCTCAAGCCCACCCTCGCCCCCGTCTTCATCTGTCTCACTGAACTTCAGCTTGACGTAATAGAGATAGAGGCACATCAACCCGACGGCGGCTATGACGTGCACCGGTCGAGACGGAACGAAAGCACAGGCCAGCGCGACGCTGTAGGCCGCCACGAAGAAGGAGAGATCGCCCTTCACATCTTGATAGTTTAATCGGAAGGCGGCGGTTCGTTTCCCCAGTCTGGCGTACACCACGAGCAAGATGGCGAGGATGGGGATCACCAGGGTGCTCAGCATGAAAGGAGCGCCGAGGATCGCGCCCAACCCCACCTCCGCTTCGGCAGGGCCGGTCCCGAAGAAAATGGCGATGATGGGGATCGACGTTTCAGGAAGCGTGGTACCAATAGCTGCCAGCACACCGCCGACCGCGCCTTCGGACAGATTGAATCGCTTGCCCAACCACTCGATGGCGTTCGTAAATAGAGTGCAAGCGCCCAACGTCACCGCGACGGACACGAGGAAAAGGAGGGTATAGAGTAGGACCGTCATACCCGGCCCGTCGGCCGAGCCACCCGCTGTTTGGCATAGGTAAGGGACGCGTCTTCGAGCACTTCCTTCAGGGGACGGCCCGTTCGTTCGGCTATCCGCTTGCAATCGAGATATTCCGGAGCCGCCTTGGCCGTCGTTTCGTTCACATCGGCGATCTTCATCCGGACGACTCCCCCACGCACCTTCACCGAGATAAACCGCCGAGGAAGAATCTGTCGCATCACCTCACGAATCCGGACTCCCAATGCAGTCGTTTCCTTAAACAAGACGTCAAGAATCTGATCCAGCTGCGCCGGAGCCGCAAGACAGGTCAGAACGATGCCGGGTCTTCCACGTTTCATGATGACCGGTGCGAGCGTCACATCGAGCGCCCCGCGCGAGAATAACTGTTCCAGCACATACTCATATGTTTGCGGGTTCACATCGTCGAGGTTGGTTTCAACCTGCAACACGGTATCCCGTTCGCGCGTTCCTCGGGATGACGGTCGCGCGAGAAACACACGCAAAGCATTCGGCCAGCCGTCGGGATCAGCATCGCCCGCTCCATAGCCGATGGCCGTCGGTGCCACCACCGGCATGGGACCGAACTCCGATGTCAGCGTGCGCAACAGCGCCATGCCGGTCGGCGTGGTGAGCTCACGAGGAGGGCCTGCACTGTAAATCGGAATCCCTTTCGCCAGAATGGCGACCGCCGGGCCAGGCACCGGCAGGATCCCGTGAGCCGATTGCAGCGTCCCTGTTCCAACATTGACGGGAGAGGCCGTCACGCGCGTCACGCCCAACAGATCGCAGCCGATCAGCCCACCGACGATATCGACAAATGAATCCAGAACCCCCACTTCATGGAAATGGACGTGATCCTTGGCTACGCGATGGGCCTGCCCTTCCGCTTCGGCCAATCGATCGAACACTGATCGGCTTTGCTGCTTAATTTTGTCGGGAATTCGACTCGCGGAGAGGATGGCGTGGATACGATGAAGCGAGAGTGGCTTGCCCAATCCTGAGGTGATCACGACGTCCACTTTCGTGGCGTGGATCGCCCCTCGATGCACCCGCCGTTTCCGTAGCGTGAACCCTGAAAGCCGGAGTCGCTTCAACCCGCTCATCAACTCGGGAAACGGGACTCCCACATCCACGAGCGCGCCGAGGATCATGTCGCCGCTGATGCCGGAATAACAATCAAAATGTAGATGCGCGCCCACGTGCTTCCTTTCCCTGCCCGTTCAGACCGCGCCCATCTTACCCAAGCCACACGCTAACGGCAATCGGCTCAGAAGCGAATGGTTCGCGACAAGCGCGAAGAGCGTGACGCGTGAGCCCTGCTCCATTCCAGTCGCGCTTTTCACGCCAGTCCCGCCCGTCTCGCCAGCTCGAAACATTGACAGCCTACCGAGGCTGTGTTATCCCCCACTAGCCCTCATTGTTCATGACGGGTCGTCGCGGAATCGCTGAGCCGCGTCGCAAGACCGGCGCGCGGAGTCGTGAGGACCCGATGCGTACTCGTGCACTACGATGAGGGTCCGAGGGACGAGCCCGCCGGGCGAAGGCTTGTCGTAGCAACGGATCGGCGATTGCAGCAGAAGCGCTCATGAATAATGCGGCTGGACTCGCCCACCAACTGGGCGCCTAGGAGCCTGTCCGACATTGCCTTCGTGACCAGGCGAAGGAGATGCGACCAGATGCGAGACCGCAGGCAGAGAAAAATATGAGGTCTATTCGCTGGAATACATCGAGGTTTGTTTCGGGCCGAGAGCGAAGCAGATGGTTGCGGATCGTTCGCCGCAGTAGAAATGTCAATGTTGGATAGGCCCCTAATAACAATAGTCTGGTAACGCTCGTAGCCCTATGACTATCTGCCGATCCTTGGTCACGCCCTGCTCAGAGTTATTCGGATCGTGGAGTGGTGGGGTCTTCTGGGTGCTGCTCTGCGCCGCGCTGTTGCTCTGGACCCCGCTTGCTGCTTCGGCGAAATCGAAACACCATCGAGCCCCACTCCCCGAACCGGAGCTCAAGATTCTCGACCTGAACGTCTCCCCCAATCCCTATATAATTTCGTCCGGCTCGCTGCAGTTTTCTTCCTTAGTCCAGCTGCCCAAGGAGCTGAACGGCGCAACCCTCCTGGAAATCTCTTCATTAATAACGTCGCCGTCGAGGAATTCGTTCCGTTTTCTGACCACACGTAAACCACTGGGGCCGCACGCCGCCTCGACCGACGGCGCCGCCCCTCCACAGATCTCTGTCCTCCTGACGTGGGATGGGTTGGACCAGACGAAAATTCCGTCGGGAGCAGGGCTCTATCAATTCGAAGTGCGAGCTAAGTTGCTGGCGAACGGTGAGAAAGGTCCCAGGACCCAGATGGTTGCTTGGCCGAAACGCGGAACGGTGGAAGTGAAATAGAACTCGGCGGGACGTGCGAGAAAGGCACGACTGGCGGGAGAAGCAAGATCTTTACTCGTTCAGCATCTCACCTTTCGCGCTTGTCACGCATTTCCCGCTCGTCGCGCCCCTCCCCTAATACGTTAATCCGGTGCGCAAGACAGCCGGCCCCGAACCCGTTATCGATGTTCATCACGCCGACCCCCGCCGCGCAGGAATTCAGCATCGTCAACAACGCAGCGAGTCCACCGAAACTCGCGCCGTAGCCTCGGCTCGTCGGCACTGCCACGACTGGACAGGGAACCAACCCACCAACCACGCTTGGTAAGACTCCGTCCATCCCTGCTACCGTCACGACCACACGGGCTTGCATAAGTCGACTCTGACGCTCCAGTAACCGATGAATGCCGGCCACGCCCACGTCATAGAGCGTCTCAACCCGACTCCCCATCACCTCCGCTGTCACTCTCGCTTCTTCTGCGACAGGAATATCCGAGGTGCCGGCTGTAATTACCAAGACATGTCCCCGAAGCCGCAGCTTGGGGTCACGGATCGACACGATGCGCGCCTCGTCATGATAGACCGCTCGATGATCAAGCCGTTTAATGAGCGTGGCCACCTGGCGAGTCGCGCGCGTCGCCAACAACGGGCGATGATGTTTCAACAAGGCCTTCGCAATGGCGCGAATCTGGGCCGACGTCTTCCCCTCGCAGAAAATGACCTCGGGAAACCCCTGCCTTAACGACCGGTGGTGATCGATCGAGGCAAACCCGAGATCTTCATTGGGCAACGTACGGAGCTGCCCGATCGCCTTCGCCACAGACAGGGTGCCCGTTCGCACCTCGGTCAGCAGTCGTTCAAGCGACTCAGGATTCATGGCTGCCCTTCTCCGGCTTTGCGTCGCGCTCCATCAAATCGGTCACCGCCTTGCGGCACGACTTGCCTTCAAACAACACCGCGCTGATCTCTTGCACGATCGGCATATCGACACGATGACGTCGCGCTAATCCTAACGCCGCCTTCGCCGTCCGCACACCTTCGGCCACGGCCTGCATGCTTCCGAGGACCGTCTCCAGCCGCTCGCCCTTCCCCAGTCTCACGCCGACTGTGTGATTGCGACTCAAGGCTCCGGTGCAGGTCAGCACCAAGTCGCCGACGCCGGAGAGCCCGTAGAACGTTCGTGGGTCCGCGCCCATCGCGACGCCCAACCGCACCATTTCCGCTAATCCTCTCGTAATCAACGCCGCCCGCGCATTATGACCGAGATCCAATCCATCCACCACGCCGGCTGCGAGCGCCATCACGTTCTTGAGCGCGCCGCCGAGCTGGACACCTAATACATCGCTGTCGGCGTACACCCGAAAAGCCGGTGCCATCAACAGGGCCTGGAATGTCTTGACCAGTCCCTCGTTGCTCCCAGCTAAACAGAGCGCCGTCGGTTTCCCTGCGCTGACTTCTGTCGCGAAGCTCGGACCTGACAACACCATAAGGTCCCGTTTCATGGCAGGAGGAAGCACGTCGGTCATGACCTGAGTCATTAAACTCAACGTGTCTTCTTCAACCCCTTTCGTCGCGCTGATGAACGGGATCGGTGTGGAGAGGGACCGGACCAGCTCGCGTAACACAGGACGTGCGACGTGGGACGGCACCACGAACAGCAATCCCTCGCACTGCTCGGTGAGATCCGCCAACGATCCGGTGGCGATGAGCGATGGGGGGAGCGCCACGCCGGGCAGAAAGACCGGATTCTCGTGTTTCCTATTGATCGCATCCACGACCTCTCGTTCATAGGCCCAGAGCCGAGTTTCAAGACCCTTCTCCGCCAGATGTTTCGCCAGGGCGGTGCCCCAGGCACCGGCCCCGATGACTCCTATGCGATGGATGGATGACATGATTGATAAGTGCTTGTGATGGGAGGGGTGACATCAACAAGGTTTGTGAGCCACGCGGATTATAGGAAGCAATTCTTTTACCTGTCAATGAATGAGAGACGACCTTTGAAAATTGTCAAGCCAATCCAGGTTCTACAGCCCTGCCAACCAGGGTCGGGAAAGAACGGGGTGGCACATGCCTTGCTCTGTCAGTACTAGGTGTGATTTCACAATTTCCTTCGTCCGGACGTACCGAGCGATTAGTATCACAAAGGGGTCTCGTTACAGGTG
>VBOM01000240.1 GCA_005877535.1 Nitrospirota bacterium
AGACCTCACCGCGTGATTGTGCCCGCGGTCGCTGTTCCACGAGCAGAAACTCACCACCGGTAAAATCGCGGTCAGGCCGACTGAGGAAGGCGGTGAGCTGCAGTGGGAACGCGACCGCTCCATAAATATCCTGATGAAGACAGTTATAATCCCCAGCACCGTAACGAAGTAACAACGGTGTGGGCTTCGTCTGTCCGTTCCGACGACAGAAGGCGAGCAGTTTATCGTGACTCAGCGGAAAAATATTATCCGGCTGACCCAATGCCTTTGCCCAGGCATTGGCGATCACCGCAAGACGAGGATAGATTTTTTCGCGCAGCGTTTGGACCAGCGGCGGTAACGGATACGTGAAGTATTTGTACTCCCCCTCGCCAAACCGAAAGCGCTTCATGTCGATCCGGCTTCGGAACAATTGGTCCTTGCTGTACAGGGCGATGAGAGCATTGCACTCTTCAGCCGTAAGCAACGGATCAGTTTTGGCATAACCCCGTTGCCATAACGAGGCTTCAATCGCTTTCCAGTCCAGCTGGGCCAGTCTTTTTTGGATGGTCATGCTGATTTTGGCTGTTTAGCACCTTAGCTCTGAATGCAGGGTGCGATCGAATCTCCATAACTGACTGACTAGCGGTGTTTCTTCCCGACGTTCCCCTTCGCCCAGGCACGGAGGGCGGCGCGTCCTTCGTGGAGCCACGGGTGGCCGTGGGCCATGAGCAGGTGCTCGAATTCCTTCTTAGCCAGTCGTCGGTAGGCCGCCTTCAGTCCTCGCTTCACCCGGTCAGCTTGGGACGGATCATCCACGAGGTATTCGTCGGAGACGAACGAGAGTGGACCGTTGCCCTCGCGAATCACTCCGTCGGCTATCGCTACGGCCCGGACTCGAGGAAGGAGGAGGGCCGATTCGTCTGGACAGAGAATGCCGATCTTAAAAGCTCGTGCTCCTCCTGGCAGAGCGTCGCCCGGAACGAAGGGCCGAGCCTTGAGCTCAGGCTCGAGGTCGAAGAGCCCTGAACGGTGACACCAGACGGTGCAGCCAAAGGCGGCCACGAGCCTGGCGCTGTGCCGGAAGTGCAAGCGGTTGGTGAGGAGGATGTGCTCTGGCGGCCCGTGCCGCTCCAGCCACTCTAGCCCGCCGGGAGAAGGGAGCAGCGGATCGATGAGGACGTGCTCGCGGGCCAGGTAGTACGAGCTCACGCGTATGCGAATTTGCGGATGCACGGCTGTCCAGTGGAACAGCCCGCGGACAATCTGCTTCGGAAGTGCCATGCGTCCCTCGCCCCAGCCATACCATATCCAGCTTGCCGATATCCAACCGATCATCTGTCAGATTCATCTTAGACAGCCTGCACGCAATCCTCGCAATGGCCTGCAGAAACACCATTGAGCGGGTGTCGATTTTTCAAATCCCGTTCGACTACAGTGTAAGGGGGATGCAGCGCCCTCATTGCTACTCACCAATGAAAAGGAGAACTCGTCGTGGGAACTAATAATATTCGACTTCATCGCGTGTTTCGTGCAACACCAGAACGGATTTACCGGGCGTTCCTTGATGCGGACGCCATGACGAAATGGCTGCCGCCAAATGGATTTACAGGCAAGGTGTACCATATGGATGCCAAAGTTGGTGGCACGTTCAAGATGTCGTTTACAAATTTCAGAACGGGCAAGAGTCACTCCTTTGGCGGCCAGTATCTCGAACTCGTGCCGCATGAACGGATTCGCTATACGGACAACTTCGACGACCCAAGCCTGCCGAGCGAAATTCGCGTGTCGGTCACGTTAAAGAAGGTATCTTGTGGAACGGAAGTGAACATTGTGCAAGAAGGTGTGCCCGACGTCATTCCCGCCGAGGCGTGCTACCTCGGCTGGCAAGAATCGCTGATCCTTCTCGGGAAACTCGTCGAAGCGGAGATCCCAGACTAATATCCCCAGCAGAAGGGAAACAGAGCGGAGGGATGCGATAACTTGCGGATCCCCTCTTCTGCATCAGTGAGAAATTGCTTTGGCGGCCATTTTCTGAATGAGATTTGCAAGCGCTGAAACTGCTGGCCGAGTATCCGTCTCTGTGGCCTGGAGAGCATATTCAATCTCCGGAAGTCTCGGCATTTTCTCTTTCTTGCCTAGGACGCGGAGACCCGGCCTGATTGTTTGCAGCGGTGTTTACGAACGCGGCTAGGCTGCTGAACTCCACGCAGTCCACCGTCAGCGAGCAAATTCAGCGACTGGAGGAAGAAGCTGGACTGTTGTTATTCAGCAGCGCGCAATAACCCTGACATAAGGAAGGAGAACTCAAATGGGTACTAAGGAGACAAAAGCGATGACGAAGCACAAGACCGGGACTCGTGAAGAGTGGCTCGCGGCGAGGCTCGAGCTGCTCAAGGCCGAGAAGGAATATTCGCGGCAGGGCGACGAACTGGCGCGGCGGCGGCAGGAGCTGCCGTGGGTTCGGATCGATAAGCAGTATCGATTCGAGACCGACGAGGGGAGCGCCTCGCTCGCGGACCTTTTCCGAGGGCGCTCGCAGCTCCTCGTCTATCACTTCATGTTTGGCCCCGACTACAAGGCGGGCTGTCCCTCCTGCTCGGCGATCGCGGACGGGTTCAATGGTATCGTCGTGCACCTGGCGAACCACGACGTCATGCTCTGGGCGGTGTCACGAGCGTCGCTTGCGAAGCTCCAGGCGTACAAGCGGCGGATGGGGTGGACGTTTCCCTGGGCGTCCTCCCACAGCGGCGACTTCAACTTCGACTTCGACGTCTCGTTCACCGAGGACCAACAGCGCAAGGGCAGCATCGAATACAACTACGAGCGCGGCGGCCACGCGATGGACGCGACACCGGTCCCGGAGCCCGTCACCCAACTCGCGGTCGTATGCGGAACCGACGCGCCCACGTACTCGCGCGATCGGCCGGGCATGAGCGCGTTCGCGCTCGAGGATGGCGTCGCCTACCACACCTATTCCACATATTCACGCGGAGTGGACGCCATCTGGAGCATGTATCCGTGGCTCGACCGCGCACCCAAGGGGCGCAACGAGACGGGCTTCTGGTGGCAGCGCCACGACGAGTATGACAAGCGCTAAGACGAGTCGTGGATGTCGCGGGGTATCATCAACACCCGCCGATCGAAAGGTCAGCGGGTGTTGTTTTAGAATGTGGCCTAACATCATTACGAGTTGATGACATGAAAGAACAAGATCATGCCGTGCCAGAGTGCTCAGTCTTTGTGGGAGTCAGTCTCGATGGATTCATCGCGCGGCCGAACGGCGATCTCGACTGGCTGATGGGGGAGGGCGGCGGCGACAGTGCTGAGTATGGATACAACGAGTTCATTGCCGGCATTGATGCAATCGTCATGGGGAGAAAAACGTTCGAGAAAGTTTTGACGTTCGACAAGTGGTATTACGGCAACAAGCGAGTGATTGTTTTGAGCCGCCAGTCCCTTGACCTATCTGTCGCGCAGGCGCGCGGAGGCGTGGTTGAACAGATGACCGGTCCTCCAGCAGAGATTGTATCAAAGCTTGCAGGTTCCGGTGCCAAGCGTCTTTACGTGGATGGTGGAATCACGATTCAGCAATTTTTACGCTCCAGGCTCATACACCGATTGATTATCAGTCGTCTGCCCGTGCTCATTGGTGAGGGCATCCCACTCTTCGGCTCCCTACCGTGCGACATCCGTCTTAGTCACATCGCAACGCGTACTTATTCGGGCGGCATGGTTCAAAGTGAGTACCATATCGTTGCATGAAGACAGAAAAGAGGAATGGCGGATTTTTCTGGACGGCATGCGTCGCGTAGGGTA
>VBOM01000241.1 GCA_005877535.1 Nitrospirota bacterium
GAAGTCATTCATGATCACCTCCTGCGTCGGAATTCGTGTGGTGCAACAGAGCCGGCGTTGCGGGTTGCAGCGCCGCCGGTTGCCAACGTTCAACCAGATAGGGTTTCATACGTTCGAACGTGTTGCACAAGGCTTCGATCTTCTGTTCTGCCTCCGTGGACGTCAGACCTTGGGTGGCATCGGCGAACGATGCGGTCCGACCTAAGTACAGGGGGGTTAGGGCTTTCAGGAGGTGATCGCGCGGCATGATTCGTTCGTGGTACGCGGTGGCCGCATCGTAAACGACCTGTACCCACAACTCATCGGGAATACGACAGGCGGTGCCGGATGTCCCCTGGAGGTTGCGCAGCTGAGTGAACGTGTCGTCGGCCAGGATCTGTCGCCAGATGGGTTCAAGATCGGTGAGGCCCTGTCGATAGTGCGACACCATCCGCTCCACGTTGACATGGACCGGTTCGACACCGACCTCGTAGGGAAATCCAAAAAGTGGAACCGGCTGCGATCCCTTCTGACGGGACCAGAGGCCTTCGTGCTGCTCTATTAAGGCAAAGAGCGCTCCCATCACTTGCATCAACATTGCGGACAGGTCGGCAGCAGGGTCCTTCGGATTATGGATTTTTGCGCCAAGGAAGCTTTGGCAGACCCGTGCGCCGCTGGCAATGGCCTCCGTCGTCATCCAGATATCGATGCCGAACCGAGCCACTTCCGATTCCCAGACATGTTGGTCGAGATAGTGGCCCGCAAGTGTACCGGAAAAACCAAATTCCCCGCCGATGGGTTGGCGGATCCGTTGCCCGTAAAGCGCCCTGGTGAGTGGATAGGCGAGACTGTTCGTGATCGTGCCGTCGTATTTGTGGCGCAGATAGTAGGGTGCGACGTAGTCGTATCCCTCTTTCATGATTGGGCGAAGTAACAGTTCGATCCATTCCGGTGAAATGCTGCGGAGATCCGCGTCTACGACTGCGCAGGCCCTGGCCTGTAGTCGTCGCGCAATCTCGAAGATCGTCCGGAAGGCACTGCCTTTTCCGGGAATGCCATGGTAGGGCGTGACGATCCGATGCAGAATGCTTTGCTGGTCGGCGATGAAGAAGTGTTGGAAGTCGATGGCGGTGCGGGCGACGATGGCCGGCGTCTCATCGGAGGAGCCGCCGTCGGAGTTGACCAGTACGGCCCGATGACCAGGGAAGTGTTTAGCGAGACCCACGCTTACGGCCCGTACGACATGCCCGACTGTGTCCGCGTTGTTGTAACTTGGAATTCCGACGAGAATCTCCGCCGAACCGATATCCTGAAGTCGTGCTTCAGTTGGTGCAGTGAGTAGTGTGAGACCGTTGTTCATGACGGAGTGGCTGCCGGTTCAGACGTGGGGTCCCAGACGTGATCCGCTTCGATGGCGTCGATCAGACGATCGAAAATATCGGGCACGGCATGGGTCACTCGACTCCAGTTGGAAATCATGGGGACGCCAAGTGGATCGTCGAGGAACCCGTCGGTGGCCAGTTTCATGCCCTTCAAGAAGACTTCAACGGCCGTCCGTTCTTGGTGGCGGTCGAACGTGAGGCTGTTGATAGCCGCGTCGTTTTCGTAGCGGCTGATCGCTTCCTGCGCGGCTTGCAAATACGTCGCCCGCAAGGTCTTGAGGATCCCGTCAGATAATACGACGCCTTCGCTCGCCAGGTTTCTGAAGAGCGATTTCGTGATATCGACGCACATCTTGAGGAGGCCGGCATCAGGATTGTGATCCGAGAGTTCCTGGTGTTTGTGGTCATAGGCATCCGCAATATCGGCTTGGCAAATGCGGCGTAAGGCGGAGTTCCGATAGACCTCCGCGAGGACACCGATTTCGAGACCCCAGTCACCTGGAATTCTGTTGGTCCAGGCCAGGTCCCGCACCATGGCGAACTCGCCGGCCAGCGGGTAGCGAAAGCTGTCGAGAAACGTCAGGAGTGCGTGAGGTCCCACGAGCTGTTGGAGGCTTCGGATCATGGGAGTGATGAAGAGGCGTGTCACCCTACCATGGAGACGGTCGGTGACGCGGCTGTAATAACCTTTACAGAATTCATAACCGAGGTTTGGGTTGGCGATGGGATAACAGAGGCGTGCCAGATACTCCCGGCTGTAGCTTGTGATATCGCAGTCGTGGAGTGCAATGACCTGGCTGTGGTTTCTGGCAAGCACATAGCCGAAGGCTGTCCAACAGCCTCGTCCCTTGCCCTGCAGCCCGATATCGAGATTGTGATCGACCAAGAGCTTGAGGATGGCTTGGATGCGAGCTCCGTCATTCCAGATGAGACGAACCCGCTGTGGGAGTACGGAAAAGAACTGCTTAGCCAGGCGAAATTCCAAGGCCGAGGCGCGGTCCAATGAGATGACGATTTCATTGAGGTACGACACACTCTTAAGAGTCTCCACGATGGCCTTCAATGCCGGGCGTCCCAATTCTGCGTAGAGAGAGGGGAGGACCAGGGCGATGGGATTGACGCGCCCATAACGCGTCAACTCTCGCTCCAGTTGGTCCACGTTCGGCTGGCCGAGGCGGTGCAGCACCGTGACAACACCGTTTTGGTAGAAGTCTGACATTGGGGCCTCCGATGAGCGACTCGCCTGCATGGCCTGGCAATGACATGCAGCGTGATCAGGAGCGGGTGTCAAAGACGGGCGCCGCATTCACCAAGACAGCGTTGCCTCAGTATAATACAACAATTGTGCAGGTGATATGCCACTAGAGAATATTTCGAAGTACGATGTTCCGGGAACGAACCAGGGGGGCAGTGAAGGAGGTAATGGCAAAAACCTTCACTTCCAGCAGTCTCACGTGACTGTCAGTAGGTGCCCCACTTCTTCGCTCAAGTACCCGATCCTCATGGTTCGTGAGGGTCGGCGGCAAGCATTGACTTTAGTCCGTCAGTTCAACGCGACCGAGTTTGCGCCAAGGAGCAAGGGTAATCGACACTCATTGGGCAGTTGTGGGTGGCTTGTGGTAAGGCGGGTTTTTATGCGAGCCCTGTGAATCGTGCGGAAAACGCTGTGAATTGGTTTTCCTACATGGTGAGGCCGCTCAAGGGGGCATGGCTCGCAGCGTCTAACTGCTCAAGGCCTCGTCGGGCTTGGGCTGCGTAATACTGATAGCGTGATTGCGGAAAGTTTATGATGACCATATGAAACATCTCTTGTGCAACGTTCAGGCGTCCCATTTCCTGTGCGGCCTGGCCAGTATGAATGGCACAGGCCGCAGCCATCGCTGTTGGATCGGCTGAGAGGCGGAAGGTCGGTCCTAGGGGAACCGGTTCATTCTGTTCTGGGAGGATCGGACCTTCGGCGGAGTCGATCGTGTGTACCGTTCGACTCAGCCGTTCTGCATCCGCACGCATCGCATCAAGGTTTTGGCTTCGGTGGCAGTGGGTATAGGTGCTCCACAGATCCATGAA
>VBOM01000242.1 GCA_005877535.1 Nitrospirota bacterium
GAGATGCTCATCCATCGTATTCACCGTGAACGGCATCGTGGGGTTCGTGGACGAGGGCAACACATTGACCTCACCACAAACCTTGATGATGTCGGGAGCATGCCCACCACCGGCGCCTTCTGTATGAAACGTGTGAATTGTCCGTCCCTTGAAGGATTTGATCGTATCTTCGACAAACCCGGCTTCGTTCAACGTATCGGTATGGATGGCAACTTGGACATCGAATTCTTCCGCTACATCGAGGCAGGTCGAAATCGCCGCCGGCGTCGTGCCCCAGTCCTCGTGCAACTTAAGCCCGATCGCTCCGGCTTCCACCTGCTCGCGGAGTCCATCCGGCAATGAAGAATTGCCTTTCCCAAGAAAGCCGAGATTAATCGGGAATCCTTCCGCTGCTTCCAGCATACGATGAATGTTCCATGCGCCAGGCGTGCAGGTCGTGGCATTGGTCCCGGTTGCCGGACCAGTCCCGCCGCCAATCAACGTCGTAAGCCCGTTCGCCAAGGCCTCATTGATGATCTGCGGACAGATGAAGTGGATGTGCGTATCGATTCCACCCGCCGTAATGATCTTGCCTTCCGCCGAGAGCACTTCGGTGCAGGCGCCGATCTCCATCCCTTTGGTCACGCCTTCCATCATGTCGGGATTGCCGGCCTTGCCGATGCCGACAATGCGACCATCCCGGATGCCGATATCCGCCTTCACGATCCCCCACCAATCGATGATGATCGCATTCGTGATCACGAGGTCGAGCGCGCCCTTCGCGCGGGTGGCTGATGGTGACTGGCCCATACCGTCGCGAATGACTTTGCCACCGCCGAACTTGGCCTCTTCACCAGGCACCGTCAGATCGCGCGTGATCTCGATCAGCAAATCTGTATCGGCCAGGCGAATGCGATCTCCGGCTGTCGGTCCGTACAGATCGTTATATTGTCGGCGAGGAATCTTCATGATTCTTCGGCTGTTGAAAACGGCATCCAGCTGCGTTCTCGCCTCGAAAGCCTCCTCAACGTACCCAGGAGGGTACGCCTCCGGGGCTTTCTTCGGCTGCGGCCTTGCTGGAAACCGTTTTGAACAGCCTTTCCCCTTTCTTTTCAGATCGCGTCCAGTTTAAATTTTCTTCTGAATGAATCCCTGCTCGCGGGCGGCAGTCATGGCCTTGGCTTTCACGTTTGGATCGTCCAGACGACCGTTTACAAGACCATTGATTCCATAGGCCACGCGATTGCCGCCTATCGAGACCAGCGTCACCCGTTTGTCTTCGCCCGGCTCAAACCGCACCGCGGTTCCAGCGGGAACTTGCAACCGAAATCCATAGGCTCTCTCACGATCAAACCGCAGTGCGCGATTCGCCTCAAAGAAATGACAATGCGACCCGACCTGGATCGGCCGATCACCGGTATTGGCGAGAACTGTGACGAGTTTTGTCCCATCAGGGAACGTCCCCTCAACTTGCAACTCCGGGATCATCTCCGCCACGCCGGGCATGACATCTTTCTTCTTGAGGAGCGTGGCGCCACGGCTCATGAGGTCCGACACCGAGCGCCCATCGCGGATACCCTCCAGAATTGCCGCTGTGATAAACGCGACCGCTTCAGGGTGATTCAACTTCAACCCCCGCGCCTTGCGATCCTTGGCCAAATTCGCCGCGACATAGATCAGAAGCTTCTCTTGTTCTCTCGGTGTCAGATGCATAGTGCAACCCCGTCAATCGTCGTTCGCTAATCGATAAGAGAGCGCCCGCACGCCCAACTGAGGCAAGGGCCAGAATATTAACGGGGTGGTTATGGCGACTTCACCTGTGCCCAAGAAGTCATCCCAGCCACCCCTTCCTCTCCCCTTCTCTTCTTTCGTACCCTCAAGGCGTCGGGAAAGAGGTTGACGGGCCAGGGAGCGGGAGTGGTTTCGATTGTGTGCAACTTTCTCACCCGCCCACCCACTGGCAGATATTTTTCACCCGCCCTACCCTCCGATTGCTTCGCAATCGATTTCCCGAAACGTGCCATTTGCCAGGACGAGGGCCTTCCAATTCTCGCTATCTCTCTCTAAGGGAGTGGCCAAGGCTGCCCTCTACTGCGCGCATCGGACAAGCACTGTTTCATCGTGCGCGTTCTGCGAGCAAGGAGGGCACCTAGCCGCTCCCTCCTCATCCTTCTGAGGCCGCGCGTTGCGCGAGCAAAGGAGACTAACGGGCCACCCCTCCCCTCCTACACCGTCAAATGCTGCTTCACCATATCCGCACTCAACTCATTACTCTTGCCCGACACCACCACCGCTCCTTTGGCCATCACCACATACTTCTCCGCCAGGCGAGCGGCAAAGTGGAGCCCCTGTTCGACCAACAAAATGGCAAAACGCCTGGAGTTCTTGAACCCGATAATCACGTCTTCGATTTGATCCACGATCGAAGGCTGAATGCCTTCGGTCGGCTCATCGAGCAGGAGGAGTTTGGGATTCGACAGGATCGCGCGGCCGATCGCCAACTGCTGCTGCTCGCCGCCGCTCAGGACGCCTCCTGGACGATTGAGAATTTGTGCGAGCTTGGGAAAGAGGTGATAGACCTCGTCGAACACAGTCTTCTCGACCGTCCCGTTCGGCTTGTCCGACCTCGCCCAGAAGCCGAGCAGAAGATTCTCCCGGACCGTCAAATGAGGAAGAATCTCCCTACCCTGCGGCACGTAGGCTAGCCCTCGGCGTGCTCGCCTGTCGGTCGCCTCCTTCGTGACATCGGCTCCATCAAACATCATCCGCCCTGACCTCGCGGGCAGGAGGCCAGTCAACACTTTTAATGTGGTCGTCTTGCCGACACCGTTCCGGCCCATGAGACACACGACTTCTCCAGAATCGATCGTAAAGGACACATCGCGGAGAATGTGGCTTTCACCGTAGTAGGCGTTGATTTTTTCAAGCTGGAGCATGGCGTAATTGAAACAACCTCAGAATCTATTGATCTGTCGATCTGATGAGTTTCTGCCAGTCAACAGATCATCGGGTTCTGCACTTTCATTTTTAGTGCGCGACCTTCTGGCGTCCCAAGTATATTTCTCGTACGCGATCGTCTGCCTGCACCTTCTCGACGGTGCCTTCGCAAATGACGGTGCCCTCGTGCAAGACCGTCACAACACGGGCGATCTGCCGGACAAACTCCATGTCGTGCTCGATGACGACGATCGCATGTTTCGCCGCCAACGATTGGAGCAATCGACCCGTCTGTTCCGTCTCTTTGTCGGTCATCCCGGCGACAGGCTCATCGACGAGGAGCAACGAGGGATCTTGCAAGATCACCATGCCGATTTCGAGCCATTGCTTCTGACCGTGCGACAAAGACCCGGCTCTGGTATGCGCATAATCTTTCAGGCCGATCGTTTCGAGGTTCCGCGCGATTGCTTCCCGTTCCGCCGCATTCGATTTCCCTAACAGCGTTGGGAACACACCTTTGCTGCTCCGTTTCAACGACAAGTCGAGGTTTTCCCACACGGTCAGATTTCCATAGATGGATGGGGCCTGGAACTTTCGCCCGATGCCGAGGGCGACGATTTCATCTTCGCGTTTTCCAACCAGATTAACAGTCTTACCAAAAATGACACGGCCGCTGGCCGGTTTGGTCTTTCCACACACGACATCGAGCAGGGTCGTTTTCCCAGCTCCGTTCGGCCCGATAACCACACGGAGTTCGTTGTACTCGACCATGAAGTTCAGGTTGTTGAGCGCTTTGAAGCCGTCGTAATCAACAATGACGCCTTCGAGAGTGATAATGGGGCCGCGTTCCGTCATCTCAGCGCTTCCCCTCCGACACAACCGCTTTTCCCTCACCGGTTTTACGCTGGCTCAGGAGACTCTTCCCTTTTTGAATAATGCCGACCAACCCGTCAGGGAACAACAGCACAACCAGCACAAAGAGTCCACCGAGGATAAAGGGCCAGAGTTCGGGAAAATAGTTCGTGAGCACGCTGCGACCGTAATTCACGCTCATGGCCCCTAATATCGCCCCCGCCAGACTGCCACGACCACCCACCGCCACCCAGATGACCATTTCAAGTGATGGCAGAACCCCGATCTGCGCCGGCGTGATGATGCCGACCTGAGGGGCATACAACATCCCGGCCAATCCCGCCAGGGCTGCGGCCACGACAAAGACGAACAATTTGTAGTTGGCCGGGGTGTAACCGGAAAAGACGACCCGCTTCTCGCTGTCCCGCACGGCGATCAGCACCCGGCCGGCCCGCGAGCGAATGATCCAGCGGCACAAGAGATAGGCCCCGCCGAGACAGAGCACGGTGAGTATATACAACCCCCGCTGCGTGCCGGGGTCGGAGAGCCGATACCCGAGCAGCTGCTTGAAGTCGGTCAATCCGTTCGTGCCGCCGAGTTTCGTGTCGTTTCGGTTAAAGACCAGCCAGGCGACGAGCGCCAGTGCCTGTGTAATGATCGCGAAATAGACACCTTTGATGCGGCTGCGGAAGGCGAAAAATCCGAACACTAACGCGAATAGCATCGGCACCAGGATCGCTCCAAGGATCGCAGCCGTGAAGCTGTAGAAGGGTTTCCAGAAAAGGGGCAGTTCTTTGAACTGGTTCCAGACCATGAAGTCCGGCAGATCGCTGCCATAGACGCTTTCTTTCCCGATCGTGAGCATCATATGCATGCCCATGCAATACGCGCCTAATCCGAAAAACACGCCTTGCCCCAAGCTCAAAATGCCGGTGTAGCCCCAGATGAGATCGAGCCCAAGAGCCAGAATCCCATAGGCGAGAAATTTTCCGAATCGATTCAAGCTGAAATCGGAGAGGTGCAACCAGGAGTCTTCCGGCGGTAAAACGTTCAGTAGCGGCATGGCCACGAGCAGAATGAAGCCAACAGCCCAGAAGACCAGACCTCCGCCGCGTTTCGCGCCCGTAGTTCCATCACTCATCGGCTTCTCTGTTCTCCCCG
>VBOM01000243.1 GCA_005877535.1 Nitrospirota bacterium
AGGCCTGCTGGACGGCGGAACCAATCCAGCCATGACAGAGAACCGCCAGCGCCTGAGGCGCTCTTCTGCTCCAATGACGCAAGGAGTCTGCGACGCACGTCTGGATCGGCGAGCAACTCTTTCAAGGCCTGCTCATCGGCTAGCGCATTGAATAGCTGTTGGTCTTGCAGCGCGGCGGCATAGAGCGTCTGCTTTTCCTCCGATGTCAGCGTATCGGTTGCGAATCCGCCCAGCAGTTTTTCGAGATCCTGTTCAGACATGGCCTAGAGGCAATTCACAATTAAACATTTAAACATTCAAAATTAAAAATTGAGAGCCCAGATGGTCACTCCCAACTCCCGCCCAAAAGGGATAACAGCTGCTTCCGGCAGCGCAGGTCCCAGGTATAAATCGTATTGATAGATGTCTGGTTCATGAGTTTCTGGATCTCCGGAAAGCTGTTCCCTTCCAACTTCCACTTGAACAGTTCGCGGCAACGGTCGCCGAGCTGAGCCATGGCGGCCAACAACCGGTCTACTCGCTGTTTCTGGTCGAGTTGCGTCGCCGGGTCATCACCGGGATCGGCGAGCGGAAGGTCATCAACTGATTCCTGATTATACTCGCCCCGTCTGAGCGACTTGCGATGGGCGTCCAGCATCTTGAAACGCAGGACCTGAAAGGCCAGGGGAACCAGCTCGGTTAGATCCCCAACGTTGGGGTATTTCTCATGGAGAACCACCAGCACCTCTTGAGTCAAATCCTCGGCTTGTGCCCTCGATATTCGTAATGTGGCGAAGGCGAGAATCCTTTCGCGTAGGTTGGTAAGTGTCTTCTCTCGATTCATTGATAGGTTACTCTCACAGAATGCTGAGAAAGTCCGCCAGCGCAACAGACCGTGGCACGTGAAGCGCGAGATATGCGAGAAAGGCCTGTCGTGGATAGATTGGGCTCTCAACTCGTTTGGCCCGTCTCGCTGGTACTGCCTGTCTCGCGCTGCTATCCTGCCGGAGTATTCTCCCGTTGTGCTATACGGACGGACCCTCGAGGTCCTCGCGTGCCAACATAGTTTTTCCGCAGCCTGCTAGGGCGTCGTCTTTGCCGTTGAATGAACGAGCAAATCTCCAAGCGAGCCGAAGCCGAGCTTCAGTCCATTACAGACTTCGACTTGCCGATCGAAGCGGTTTTTTGTCCGAATCATCGTGCTCAGCGTGCCGAAGCCCACACGGCCCCAGGCGGCGAAGTGGAGCACAGACAGAGGATAGTCGGTGCCGAACAGGAGGCGTTCATGCACCTCTGGGTGTTGGCGTAGATGCAGGAGCATCCGGAACCGATTGGGCAGGGTGAGGGCGGAGATGTCTGCATAGAAGTTATGGTAATTCCTAGCGAATGTGTGGAAGGTCGGCGAGAATTTCTCGAACAGCATCAACCCGTAGCTGCAGGCGTGGGCGGCGATGACCGTTGCACCTTCATCCAACGCGAGACGGAGTCGATCGGGGTCGCCGAGGGACTGGTCTTTCCCGATGAGGCTGAACTCGTAGCCGACGTGACTCAGGAACGGAAGCTTCCGTTCGGCGAGGGTCCGGTAGAACGCCCTGTAGCTCGTATCAGCCGGGTCGAACTGCTGCGCGTTTGGGAGGACTTTGACCAATGCGGCTCCGGCATCGGCGCACCGATGGACTTCTTCGACTGCGTCCCGTCGCTGCGGATTAATCGAGACGCCGGCGAGGAATTCATTCGGGTAGGCCCTGGCGGTCTTGAGCACGTAATCGTTGCTGATCAGGAAATCCGTTTCTGCCTGATTGAGCCGGCCGTTCTGGTCGTAGACCCCATCCATGCCGAGGATCACGGCTTTCTGCACGTGACGTGACGCGTGCAGTTCGGTGAGCAGATCGTCGAGGTATTTCCGGTTCGCATCCCGCGGGTTCGACGGAGACAGTTGATGTTTCCACAAGAGGAAGCGAAAGAGCGGGCTTCGCAGCATCTTCGGCGAGATGTAGCAGCCATTATTGTCGTCCGGCAGAGCAGCCAGATGTACGTGACAGTCGATCAGGGTTTTGCCGGCCATTAGTCAATGGTCATCATTCATTATTCGACGGCGAGAGCGGGATAGACGGGGTTAGCGAGATAGGCGAGATTTGCCCGTCCCGCAAGAGACTTTTCACGTTTCACATCCCCCGAGCCGTTCCATCGCAATGCGTTTGAGACCACGCAAGTCCATTTTACCAGTGCCCAACAGTGGCAGGGCCTCGACTTTGATGAAATTTGCGCGTGGTGGAATATATAGATTCGGTAGGCCATTTGCTGTGAGCTTGGCCACGATACTGAGAATCTGGGACTCATCCAGGGTGTAAAGGACCGCGAGTTGCTCACCCTTGCGTTCGTCTGGAATGCCGGTGACAGCAAAGACTTGCATGTCGGCGCCGGCGGCCTGCTGCAACGCCTCTTCCACGCGGCCGTGCGGGACCATTTCACCGCCGATCTTGGAGAAGCGCGAGAGCCGATCGGTGATCGTCAAGAATCCGTCTTCATCCAACGTCGCAATGTCGCCCGTAATGTACCAGCCATCGCGCATGGCATTGGACGTCAGATCCTCACGCCCCAGGTACCCCGTCATGACATTGGAACCTCTGACCAGCAACATGCCTGGTGTGTCGGGGGGCAATGAGGCGAAGCTGTCGGGATCGACAATTTGCACCGACACGCCGGGTAGCGGTTGGCCGACCGTTCCACGCCGTGAGGCAGGCTGGAAGTATCCGGCGGCTCGGAAGTCCGGACAATTGACGGCAACGACGGGAGCACATTCGGTGACGCCATAGCCCTCGATCGGTCCGATTCCGAACCGATCTTCAAATGCCTGCGCGAGTTGGGACGGAAGTTTCTCAGCGCCGGTCAGGACCACGCGAAGCGAGCTGAATTGTTCCGGGGTACAACGGCGCTGATACAGCTGGAGAAAGGTCGGAGTTGTCACGAGGAACGTGATGCGGTAGCGGCGCACGAGTTCGCCGATGGCAGCGACATCGATCGGGGAGGGATGAAAGACCATGCCCGCGTTATTGAACATAACGAACCAGAAGACGAGATAGCCGAACGAATGGAAAAACGGAAGAATGCCAAGCACTCGTTCGCCCTGGTAGAGATGGAGGACCTGGCCGGCTCCCTGCGCATTGGCGTCGACGCTGAAGTGAGACAACATGACGCCTTTCGGTTCTCCTGTGCTGCCGCTGCTGAAGATGATGGTGGCCAGGTCGTCCATTGTCAGGGAGGTGTTCTGTCCGCAGGCCAGTTCGATCATCCGCGCAGGGACACAGAGGGCGAGGAGACTCGCGACGAGTTTATGCCCTGTGCCGATGGTGCGGGCGACGTCTTCCAGCCAAACGATCGACGGCCCGTCAGGCAGATCCAACTTGGCCTTCTCGACAAAGGCTCGGCTGGTGATGATCGTGCGAAGGCCGGCGAGTCGCACGGCTGCTTCAAGGCCTGATTTTCCGACCGTGTAGTTCAGATTCACGCTGGTTTTTCCGCAGAGTGGAGCAGCCACGTTGACCAATGCGCCGGTGACGGTCGGCGGAAGCAGAAGTCCGACATGGCGCTGGTTTTCCCAATGTTGCCGAAGCGCTCTGGCGAGTACGATGGACCCGATCAGGGCTTGGAAGGACGACACATGAGGGCGGGTCTGGTCCGCCATGGCAAAGCGGAAGGGATGTCTCCTCATGGCATGGATGAATTCACGGTGCAGCGGGCGGCGATAGGATTTGCGCAGGCGCCAGGCTGCTTCTCCGAGTGTGCGAATCGCGTCGCGAAGCTTGTGTGTCGGCGTGTCCGATGGCAGCGGTGTACCGATGGACACTGAGACCGGGTAGGGAATGCGCTCAGGCCATTTCGTAAAGAAACGCCCGCGCTCAAAGCTGAAGATGCTGCCCCACACGCGATCCAAGTGCACAGGGATGACCGGCACCTGCCGTCCCTTCACAATCCGTTCGAAGCCGCGACGGAACGGCAGCAGCGTGCCGGTGCGGGTGATTTGTCCTTCAGGGAAGATGCAGACGATCTCTCCGTCGTCGAGTGCCTGTCCCGCGCTGCGCAGCGCCCGGAGGATCATGCGGGTGTCGCCTGCCGAAGTAATCGGGATGACCTTCATGGCGGTCATCAACCATTTGA
>VBOM01000244.1 GCA_005877535.1 Nitrospirota bacterium
AATCGCACTCGCGCTTTTCTTCGAAATTTTTTCGTTGGGTATCGCTCATCATGTCATAGATCAGTGAGTGCGTCTCTTCCGTGGTCAGCGCGGGATGATCGAGTTTCTTGAGGTCCCCGTTCACACGGATCATCGGTGGCTCGCCGGCGCTGATATGACAATCCGACGCGCCCTCCTTTGCCATGAAGGTCAGGAGCTTAGAAATATCCATGAAGAGGACCCCTCGGTTAGAAAGGATAGTGAGATGATGGCCTGTCGGACATCAAGGCTACTTGAACGCATAATGCCACAGGGTGACGAGAAAGCAAGGAAATAGCCGGATGCGGCTGAGAAAATTCTTTGGTGGTTCAGTTTAGATAGGGGAGGGATTCGATCAGATCAGCCCCACCGATTGCCCTGCCCGTTGAAATGCGGTGAGAGCATGATCGATGTGGCTGGGGGTGTGCTCGGACGTCACCGTGACGCGGATGCGGCTGGTAGCGTCCGGAACGGTAGGAGGACGAATCGCCGGAGCATACACGCCTTCTGCGAACAGGTTTTCGGCAAATGTGAGTGCGGTTTCAGCATTGCCGACGAGGATTGGCATGATCGGACTGACGCTGTGGGACAGGCTGAATCCCAATTGTGTTAATCCTGAGAACAACCGTTCGCGGTTGGCCCACAAGCGTGCACGTCGTTCCGGCTCTCGTTGCATTACTCGTAACGCTGTCGCGACAGCAGCAGCCGAACTCGGTGGTGGTGCCGTGGTAAAGATGAAGGACCGGTTCGTACTCATAAGATAGCGGATTAATGTCGAGGGCCCAGCGAGGTAGGCGCCACTGCTGCCGAAGGCTTTGCCTAAGGTTCCCATCTGAAACGGGATCTGTGTATCGAGGCCGAAATGTTCGGCCGTTCCTCGTCCATGCGGTCCCATCACGCCCGTGCCGTGGGCATCATCGATATAGAGGTCGGCCTCATAGTCCTGGGCTAACCGACTGAGTTCGGGCAACGGCGCCAGGTCCCCGTCCATACTGAAGAGGCCGTCGGTCACAATCAGGGTGCGGCGCGCCCGGCGTCTCTTGGCCAGAAGGGACTGGAGGTGGCTGGTATCGTTGTGGCGATAGATTCGAAAGTCGGCTGCGCTTAAACGGCAACCGTCAATTAGACTAGCATGGCACAGGCGATCAGCCAGGATCAATCCGCCTAGTCCGATCAGCGCAGGGATGGTCCCAATGTTGGCAAGGTAGCCGGAGCTAAAAGTCAGCGCGGCTTCGGTTCCCTTGAACTGTGCCAAGGCAGACTCTAGCTCTTGATGTGGTGGCAACGAGCCTGAGATTAACCGTGCGGCTCCTGCTCCGGCACCAAACCGTTGTGTCGCCTCGATGGCGGATTGAATCACTTCTGGGTGCATGGCCAGTCCCAAATAGTCGTTCGAGGCGAGCAGGAGGATATGGCGCCCTGCCATCTCAACCACCGGGCCGACGCCGGAATGGAGCGGAGTGAGGCGCCTGGTCAGATGTCGAGCAGCCAATTCGTTAAATCGCTTTTCAAACATGTGAACTGGCCCGACTTTAAACATGGGAGAGAATGTGCTTTCTGAGTACCAACACGCAGCAGCCTCATTGACAAAATCGTGACATCCTTAGTATAAGGCGCGCACACAATTTGAGGAAACGGGTCCTGCCCTCTCCAACGAATCCATCCATGACCTACCGTATCAAAGTCCCGGCGAAAACTCTTCCGATCGATGAAGCCCACATGTTGAGCTGGCTTGATCATACGCTGCATAGTTCACAGGATTATCGACGCCCCTTGCTGGTCGGTCTGGGAGTGTTGGTGCTTGCGGCTGCGGTCGTCGGAGGGGTGTTTTATGTTGACCGCCAGGCTGCGCAGCAAGCACAAGACCTTGAACGTGAGGCAATGCGCTTCTTGACTGCTCCTTCAACAAACGATCCACAAAAGGCTGATCACGCGCTCAAGGAAGCGATCGCGAAGTATCGGCAAATTGTCGATCAATATCCACGAACCGCCACGGCACCACTTGCCTTGTATCATTTGGGAAATACTTTGGTCCAGGTTAATGAACTGAGCGCGGCTATTGAGGCCTATCAGCGATTTCTTACATTATACAGTTCTAATCCCTCAATGGCTGGGTTGGTACAACAGCGTTTGGCCTATGTGTACTTGCACAAGGGAGACCGGGACCATGCAATGAAGGCGCTCACCGGTATCCTGGAGACCCCCGGTACTTTGAACCGGGATCAGGCGTTATTTGAATTGGCACGGCTGGAAGAATCCCAATCGCATCCTGAGGGGGCCTTGGCTCGCTATCAGGAACTGATAAAGACCTATCCGAACTCTCCCTTCACCAGCGAAGCAACGATTCGGACCAAGATCATGGATGTCAAGAAATCGCAGGAATCAACCCCTGCCTCGACATCACCGGCTCCGGCCATTGCTGCGCCACAGAAGAGTCCTCCAGCTCCTCTTTCCTCAGCAGGCAAGAAATAATCCTAGCAGGATGCTGAAATAGTCCGCCAGCATCGTTCTCGCTGTCCTCTGAGGTTCAACGTACCGAAGCGTACGCCGCGCTTCTTCGCTTGCTGCGGTCTCGCCCGGGAACGGCGCGACTTGGCGCGCCGGGGTGGGCGGGTGAGAAGTCCGGCCTTTTTGAGCATCCTGAAGGAGTGTACTCCTACTGTGCCACAAGTGCGGACTATCGAAGGTCTCGCGTGCCAACATAGTTTTTCAAAAGCCTACTAGGCGCTCAGGTTTGCCGGTATCCCGGCTCTCGGATTGGTCTGTCCTGCGGGATAGGCGAAAGGAGAATCGAGCCTAGCGGCTGATAACGAGAAAGTCGCCCGGTCGAATCGTCGGGCTGGAGAGGCTATTCTTGGTCTTGAGCGTCTTGAGCGGGATGCGAAACCGTTTTGACACTTTTCCCAGCGTGTCTCCTATGCGGACCCTATACCAACGAGAGGGCCCGACGGTAACAAACTGAGCCTTTGCCGGAAGCTGAGGGAACTTGTAGGTCGGGATACGGTCAAGCAGTTGTTCCACTTTCGCTTTCGTTCCTACCGGAACCTTCAGGTGGTAGGTCTCATCGCCGGGGGGTGTCGCGTCTCGCCGCAGCTCAGGATTTAAGAGCCGGAGCTCTTCATAGGGAATGCCTGTGGCATTGGCGATCGCGCGGAAATGGACGGGGCGTGTGATGATCGCTTCATCAAATTGATGCGGTTCGGCAGATTCCTGAGTGAAGCCGTATCGATCGGGGTTCCTTGCGATAATGGTGGCTGCCATAAATCGCGGCACGTACTCCTTCGTCTCACGCCGAATCAATCGTGTCTTTGAAATCTCGGAAAAACTTTCGGCCCGGGCCTTCTGGAGGGCTCGCATCACCTTGCCTTCTCCGGCATTGTAGGCAGCCATCGCGAGCGGCCAGGCACCGAAGAGGTCGTAGAGATCGCGGAGGTAGCGTGCCGCAGCAACCGTTGACTTGATGGGATCCCGACGTTCATCAACGTACTTGTCAACGCGAAGTCCATAGACCTTGGCCGTCCCCTTCATGAACTGCCAGGGGCCCGTAGCTTTGGCTCGTGAGTACGCATAGGGGTTGAATCCGCTTTCCACCAGGGAGAGGTAGACCAGATCGCTAGGGAGGTGAAACTCTGTGAAGATTGTCTCGACAAGGGGCCGATAGCGGCTGAGTCGGAAGAGCCACTGTTCGAAGCGACCGTGGATAGCTGTATTGAAGTAGCGAATGTGGGCCTGGACCGAGGAGTCCATGACAATTGGAACATTGTAGCTCGCATATTCCGTCTGATCTGCGGCATTTCGGGAAGGATCTTGTGTCTGGGTTAGTTCAGCCGGAGGATTCAAGGCGTCTGAAAACCGCGCTGTCGCTGGTGAATTTCCCGCCGGGTTTAGTTGTAAGAGGTCTTCAGCCCTCGGAACACTGCTAGTCGTTGCTGGGGGGGGGCTGGTGGCATCCGGTGGCGGTCCTTCGGTGTCGAGCGGGACAAGATTTTCGTCCGGGTCGTCCTCCGCCGCTACGTTCTCGTCCACAAGCGTAGATTGGTTAGCTGTAGCGGGCTCGGAAGGAGTTGCAGCCTGCACTACCATAATAGAGGCAGAGGAGAAGCTCAACCACATTCCGAGGGGGATCAAAAGGCTACAACAGCATGAAAACACGGGTGTCTACACGGTTCTTCGCCTTGACAGCTTTTGGGAGGCAATGGTATCGTCCCACCTTCCCGCGTAAGATTTTTCACGTTTCATCCGGTAGGAGGATCAGTCGATGTTGAAGCGCTATTTGCTGGCTCCCGGCCCGACCCCTGTGCCTCCTGAAGTGCTGCTGGCCATGGCGCGACCCATGTTCCATCATCGTGCCCCCGAGTTCGATAAGGTGTTCGCGGAGGTCCGTGATGGACTCAAGTGGCTGTTCCAAACAAAAAACAACGTGCTCATGCTGGCGGCTTCTGGAACCGGAGGCATGGAAGGTTCAGTGTCTAACTTTCTCTCTCCCGGCGACAAGGCCCTCACCATTAATGGAGGGAAGTTTGGGGAACGATGGACCAAGCTCTGTAAGACGTTCGGCGCCGAGGTGACCGAAATTAAGGTCGAATGGGGACGAGCCGTCGATCCCCGAGCGGTGGCCGATGCGTTGAAAAAGGATCCGGGAATCAAAGCGGTGTACGTGCAAGCGAGTGAAACCTCCACCGGTGTGGCACACGACATCAAGGCTCTTGCGGAGATCGTGAAACCCTATGGCGAGACCATTCTTGTGGTGGATGCCATTACTGCCCTCGGAGTGTTCGACATCAAGACCGATGAGTGGGGGATCGATGTCGTGATTACTGGGTCGCAAAAGGCGCTGATGCTTCCGCCGGGCCTTGCATTTGTGAGCGTGAGCGATAAAGCTTGGCAGTTGGCAGAGAAGGCGAAGAACACGGCGTTCTATTTCAACTTCAAGAAAGAGCATGAGAATCAGCAGAAGAATCAAACTGCCTATACACCGGCCGTGTCTCTCATTGTCGGCTTGCAGGAAGTGCTAAGGATGATGAAGGCGGAGGGGCTTGAGGGGGTGTTCTGCCGCCAAGCCACGCTCGCGAAAGCCATGCGTGAAGGGGTGCAAGGTGCCGGGCTGTCCCTGTTTCCCAAAGAGTCGCCGAGCGATGCTCTTACCGCTATTTCAGCGCCGGAAGGCATGGACGGACAGGCCATCTACAAGAACCTGCGTGTCCAATACGGCATGACGGCGGCCGGTGGGCAGGACCATTTGAAGGGGAAGATCTTCCGACTCTCTCACATGGGTTACATGGACCGCTTCGATATCATCATGGCGGTGGCAGCCGTTGAAATGGTACTCAAAGGGCTGGGGCATCCCGTAAAACTTGGAAGCGGTGTCGCAAAGGCGCAAGAAGTTCTCATGGCGTAGGGGTTACGTCTCGAAATTCTTACGATAGGGCAGTCACAATGGGCATGAAAATTCTCATTAGCGATAGCTTGTCGAAGCAGGGCGTGGAGCTGTTGGAAAAGGCTGGATTCACTGTGGTCGTGAAATCCAAGATGCAGAAGGAAGAGTTGTTCAAGGAGATCAAGGACGCCGATGGACTGATCGTGCGGTCCGGGACGAAAGTCACGGCGGAGTTGATCGCGGCGGCCGAGCGCTTGAAAGTTGTGGGGCGGG
>VBOM01000245.1 GCA_005877535.1 Nitrospirota bacterium
ACAGATCACCACTCTCGCCCGTGCGGTTGGCCTCCTCGTCCTAAGTATCATTGGGCTTCTGGCTTCACCTTCCTTGTCCCATGCTTTGGAAAAATACGGTCGTCCGTTGCCGTCGATGGAGCAGCCGGACAGCGCGGCGGCACGGGAGGCCGAAGAGACATTATTCGGGGGATACTTCCTCACGGCCGCCTTCGTATCCAACCCGACTTTCGCTGCTCGTCCCGATAACACGGGATTGGTCGGCCTCCGGCACATGCTTCACCTGGAAACCGACCTCTATAAGCAATACCTTACCTTCTACACCGATCAAAACTTCTTCTCCGATCGGACAAAAGGATGGATCGAACTGAGCGAATGGGATGGCACCTTCGCTCTAACAGGCCTCGTGGATCGATTTGGCTGGCGAATCCAGTATGAGCGAGATGCTCCCCTCGATAAGAGTGGAACGAAACAAGTCTATGCGGACACGTTGCTGACGTCTCGATTTCAGGCCACAGATGATTTGAGTTGGTGGAAAAGAATCTTCCCTGACCAGAACTTGACTGCCTATGCCGGTGCCGGCTGGCTGTTTCATAACAGTAACTACTTTGCGCGACCAGACAATACCGGAAGAGCTCTATTTCGGTACGTGGCCCATGCGGATCTCGACCTCTACAAAAACAGGGTCGTGCTGTATGGGGATATGAATCTCTTTACAGACCGGGAGGCTGGAAACAAGGTGACCCCCAGCGAGTTAGACTGGATCATAGGGCTAGCGTTTCGGTTTCGCGAGGATATGGAACTAAGCGTGTATCGAGAGCAGGACCAACCCTTAGACAGGGCAGGACTCGTTCAAAAATATACGGCCGTTCAATTCCGGTACTCGTTTGATGTTCCCAAGCGGTTCTGGAAGAAGTGAGGCATCCGGTCAGGCGCTCTATCCGCGAGAAGGCTACTGCTATTTTGCATGATGGCGGAGCCAGAGGTCGGGGTGTCTTCGGCCTGATGTACGGGCGCAGTTGCCGCGGTGATCATTGGGCGTGGTTCTGTGGAGCGGGAGCGGGTGACTGTGGCCGAAGATCACTGGGGTGGGGACTCTGTGGCCCGATCACTTCGCAATCGTGATGCTGGGGATTCCAACGCGAGGCACCTCGCTAACGGTCATTTGGAACAATAGATACAGCATTTGGAAGGCCTCGCGGTTCCAGCGTGCCAGCGGTCCCGTAGTGTTCACGGCGTAATATTTTCCGTTGGACTGAATCGACAGGTCTGCTCCCGAGGGAACTCCATCCGACAGAAGGAGTTCCATGGTGTGGACGGGATTGTCGTGGACCGCTGGGGTCCGCGGATCTTTGTCGACTTGGTATTCGGGGTCTTCTTCCAGCGATCGGCCTAGAAAGTTGAGAATGGCATTGAAACTCCGCAGCCGGAAATCTCCCTTGAGAGGGTATTCCCCTCCGATGTGCCCCGGGCGGATGTCGAAGGACACATCGTTGAGGCGCCCTTCCTCCGTTTCGTCGATCAACCTGGCCCGTTCGTCTGGTGGGAGCGTGGCAGGATCATAGTTGGTGATGAGAATTTGTCCCGTGATTTGTTTCCGAAGGGTGTAGCTGTCGTCTTTCTGACTGTAGGTCACGAGATACTCTTTCTCTAACGCCTGGAAGCCTTCGGCTGTGATCGAGTTGGCAGGAATGGTCCAGGTCCTATTATAGACGAGCGGTTCGGCATAGAGATGGTTCTGGTCCTGAATGGACGAGAGGTGCGTCACCACCCGGCGGAACATCTCGTAGCCTGTCCGGTCCGCCGGTGTATTGCGGTAGGCGACCTCCTGGCCATTCTCCGTGACCCGCAGTTCCTGCGCCATCAGCCGGAGCAACAGATCGATGTCGTACCGCTGCCGGAGGAGGAGGAGGAACTTGGTTTCTTGAAAGGGGGTCAAGAGCCGCTTGGTGAACTCTTCCCCTTCGATCGGCGCAATACTGATGATGGGGTTCTCCGCCACGCTGCCGCCGAAGATCGGCATGAGCGCCCTGCCGGCCTCTCCCGTGAATGCGAGAGTAGAGCCGGCGCTGACACGGAAATCGAACGTTGCGGCGATATTCGAGACGCCGGTGAAGTGAATCGGTTGATGCTGATTGGCGCGGGCGATGTTGATGAGCAGTTGTTTGGAGATGGCATCGGTGATCGCCTCATCATAGGTCGTCACTGCGCGATTCAGCGTGATGGGGGAGAGGCACCCGGTCATGGCCAGACTGCAGAAGATTCCCGCCAGGGTCAATCGCGCGAGGGATGTTGAACGCTGCCCTATCGTCATGTGAACGACCTTCGAGCGAGCCCGACAATCCTTCGGCAGGTTTGTGGCACAACTGGCATGGGATGCCTAGGAGCATGTCCGACACTGACCTTTCTACTACTGCGAGCGATCCGCGACCATCTGCGTTGTTCTCGGCCCGAAAAAATCCTCAACGTATTCCATCGAATACGCCTCCGGTTTTTCCAGGCCTGCGGCCTCGCATCTGGCCTCACCTCCTTCGCCTCGTCACGAAGGCAATGTCGGACAGGCTCCTAGCAGGTCGCACTTGTTTCGTTCTGAAAAACAAAAGGGGACGAGTGTCTGTCTTGAAGTATGCATCGCTCGCATCAGAGATGAAAAAAGTGTCAGGAGTATTTCCCGACTCCAGTGGTTCATCAGATCGCCATTGATCGAGTAAGGGACGCCCGTCGTGTGTTCGCCGGTGCGAATATGGGGGACAAGACTCTCGTAGACCTTGTGGAAAATCCATTCGGTAAACAGGTGGAGTTTCAAATCAGGCCTGGTATGAACTAGATCGAGAAAGACGACTCCCATTGCTTTGCAGCAGTAGTCTCCAGATAATGCCTAAAAGCTTCTGAGTGCAATCTCTTCCTTCAGCCTCCACAAGGCATTGAATGTCTTCCATTTCCTTGGCCCTACTTATCTTCGGTGCCTGCTATCTGGTCATCATCACTGAGCGGATCCACAAGACGATTGTGGCGCTGTTCAGGGCGGCAATGATGATTGGGTTTGGCGTGCTATCGCAAGACGCCGCGTTTTATTCCCATGAGTTCGGTGTCGACTACAACGTCGTATTTCTGCTGATAGGGATGGATGATGGTGATCATTAACATTGTGCGGGAGACTGGTCTCTTCGAGGTCTTGGCCATCTGGGCGGCGCAGCGGGCCGAGGCGAAGCCGTTTCGTTTGTTGGTGTTGCTGGCACTATCGACGGCTGGGCTCTCGGCCATGCTCGATAACGTCACAACCGTGCTGCTCATGGCGCCCGTCTCCTTGGCGATTAGCAATCGATTGGAACTCAATCCCATTGCATTCCTTGTGACCGAGGTGCTCGCATCGAATATTGGTGGGGTTGCGACGCTGGTCGGCGATCCGCCCAACATCATGATCGCCAGTAAGGCTGAATTGGGTTATCTCGATTTTCTGGTGGTCTTGGGTCCGATCGCGGCGTTGATCATGGCCGTGTTCGTGGCTGCGCTGTGGGCCATGGTTGGGCGAACAATGACCGTGGCGCCGCATCTCCAAACGGCGGTTCTGGCATTGAGTTCGCGAGAGGCGGTTGTAGATCGACCGTTCTTGCACCGCTGTCTCTGGCTGCTCGGGATCGTCAACGTCGGCTTCTGTATGCATTCGCTCATTCATCTTGAGCCGGCCACGATTGCCCTCCTTGGCGCGAGCATGTTCATGCTGATCGGTCATGCGAGACGGAAGTCGGAGGGTGCAGCCGAGTTGTCGTTTCTCGCCGATGTCGAATGGAAAATCATCTTCTTTTTTTATCAGGTTGTTTATACTGGTCGGTGGATTGGTGAAGGTCGGCGTGATTCGTTACTTGGCAGATCGGTTGGTTTCGGTGACGCAGGGAAATCTTGCGGGATCCACAATGGCGGTGCTCTGGGGGTCGGCAATGCTATCGGCCGCGCTGGATAACATTCCTACGTCGCGGCCATGAATCCATTGATTGTGGACCTCGCCCGGTCGCTTCACCCTGAGATTTCTGATCATGCCATCTTGGTGCATCAGCCAGACATCATGCCGCTGTGGTGGGCTTTGGCGCTCGGAGCTTGTCTGGGGGGAACGGCACGATCATCGGCGCGAGCGCGAACGTTATAATTCTCACCCTGCACCATGAAAATGACCCTGTTCGCGAGGCACTGCTGCTGGTGGACGAGTTTACACTGTTGTCGTTTTTTCAAATACTTCGGTGGTCATGTTCAAGGCAGCGCTTCTGCTGCCATCGCCAATGTTCGGGCGAGGGGTACAAGGCCAGAGCCTAGGGGCGACCAGAGGGAATGTTTTCTCTCTGGCCTCAAACCCCTCGCCTCCACTTCCTCCTGCCGGCCCCTTGCTCTCGCTGATCCAGTGGGGGTAAGATCGGCCGTCCCCGCTCACCTACATCGATAGGAGGCGCTATGGCTGTCCGCACCACTCCCTCAAAACCACGGGTTTCTCTCGACCGAAGCATCGAACGGATGCGAAAACAGCTAGCCGAATTCGCCCCGTTCCTGGGGAAGGGCAAGCAAACGCGCAGTCTGGAAGAATTCGACCTGGAAACCGAACGGCTGATCGAAGATCTGCTCGGGCAAGCATCTAACTTGCTGCACGCCTATGAGTATGCTGAGTTGGGCGAGGCGGCAGGACTGGTCAACATGACGGACGAGGCGCCGGAAGGCACCGGGATGGATAGTCAGCGACAAAGCCTGTTGCAGCGAGGCCGCGTGTTGGAGAGCTGCGTGTCGGAATTGGAAGCGCGCCGGTCTGCCGAGCCGATGAAAGCCAAGATCGCGCAGACGCTCATTGGCCCGCAGATCGCCGAACACATGTCCACCGAGGTCCGGAGCGTGCCGCACGACGCCAGTCTGCGAAAGGCCGGGCAGCTGATGCAGCAATGGAAGCTGGGGTCTTTGCTCGTCACAAACAGCCAAGCGTACGTCGGTGTTATCACCGATTCGGTCCTGGCCCGCGAGGTGGTGGCCAATGGGTTGGATCCCACGACGACCACTGTCAAAACCTGCATGCGGACACCGGTGGTAGCCATTGAAGGTGCTCGGCCGATTATC
>VBOM01000013.1 GCA_005877535.1 Nitrospirota bacterium
ACCGGATCACGCCCTGCTGATCGATCACATACACATTGGGGATAAACTTTCCTCCGCCGTACAAATTGTCCGTCACCTTGTTCGGATCGAGCAGATAGGGATAGGTGATTTTCACGGGAAAGGCGGACAAGAATTCGCCGACTTCTTTCTTCGAATTGCCGGAAGAATTGACGCCGAGCACAGCCACATCTTTTCCCTTCGTCATCTCGGAAACTTTTTGGAGCGTCGACCCCTGCATCAAACAGGGGTCACAGATATGAAACAGTCCGAGTACCACGACCTTCCCCTTATAGGTATCCAACCCCACAGTCTCACCGGTGATGGCCGTCAACGCAAACGAAGGCGCCTTCTCGCCGACTTTAACAAAACCAGCGGCAAGGACCAGATGGGCCACCGCAATGACAGGCAGCAGTGCAAAGGGTGCAATCCATAGCTTTTTCATGACGCCCTCCTGCTCCTCAATGTTCAATGCTCAATGTTGAATGTTCAATTTCTGACAAGTCTGAAAATCCAACATTGTTAATTCATCATTCAACATTACGCAGCTCCCCGCTGCGTTGCTATCCTACCATGCAGATTTTTTCAGGGGCAATGGCGCAGAGCCCCACACAGTAGCCACAGTGCCAAAGGGAGTCACACTTAGATGAAGAGGAGAGCCGCAGGCGAGCGATCACTTACTACTTTACTAATAGGTGGCTGGGATGATCCCAACTGCGCGCGAAATTCCACCCACCCAACCCTCAGCGCGCCAAGACGCGCTTTATCCCAAGCGAGGGCCTTCTAATTTTCTCTACCTCTCTTTAGGAGAGTGGCCAAGGCTGCCCTCGACTGCGCGCATCGGACGAGCACAGTTTTATCGTGCGCGTTCTGCGAGCAAGGAGGGCGCCTGGCCGCTCCTCCGTTTCCTTTTTCAGCAGACTGCTAAATGGATGGTTCGAAGAGACCAAGCTGCCATTCCTCAGCGCGGGTCAGAGGAATGGGGTAGCGTTCGGTAAAGCAGGCGTTGCAGTACTGGCCCGCTGTGCCGGGGGAAGCGTTCAGCATGCCATCGAGGCTCAAATAGGCAAGGCTGTCGGCCGTGATGTACTTCCGAATCTCTTCGGTCGTGTGGCTGGAGGCAATCAATTCCTTCCTGGTGGGTGTATCGATGCCGTAGAAACAGGGAGAGATGATCGGGGGCGAGCTGATGCGCACATGGACCTCTCTGGCCCCGGCATTGCGAAGCATCTTCACAATTTTACGGCTTGTCGTTCCCCGCACCAGCGAATCATCGACCACGACGACCCGTTTTCCGTCCAGCACCTCCGGGACGGCATTGAGCTTTACCTTTACGCCGAAGTGGCGGATCGATTGCTCCGGTTCAATGAAGGTGCGACCGACATAGTGATTTCGAATCAGTCCGAGTTCGAACTGAATCCCCGCCCCCTCGGCATAGCCGAGCGCAGCAGGCACCCCGGAGTCCGGTACGGGAATGACGATATCCGCCGGCACCGACGATTCCCGCGCCAGCTGTCTACCCAAGGCCTTACGCGTAACATAGACCGCGTTCGCGCCGAAGATCTTGCTGTCCGGCCTGGCAAAATACACATATTCAAAGACGCACATGGCCGGACTGACCGGCGCGAACGGCTTGTAACTCGTCACGCCCTTGTCATTCAGCACCACCAACTCGCCGGGCTCGATCTCGCGGACAATTTCAGCTCCGAGCAGATCGAACGCGCAGGTTTCCGAGGCCACGAGGTAGGTATCACCCAGCCGACCGAGACAGAGCGGCCGGAACCCATGCGGGTCGCGTCCTGCAATGATCCCGTCGTCCGTCTGCAAGACGATCGAAAACGCCCCGCGTACTTGGCTCAACGCATCGATGATGCGGGCCAGTAAGGTATCGGCCCGCGAATGGGCAATCAGATGGATGATAACTTCGCTGTCTGAGGTGGACTGAAAAATGGCGCCGTACGCTTCGAGCTCGTGACGCAGCACTTGGGCATTGATGAGGTTGCCGTTATGGGAGAGTGCCAGATTCCCAAACGCAAAGTTGACCGAGAGCGGCTGGACGTTCTTGAGATCGTTCCCCCCGGCCGTGGAGTAGCGATTGTGACCGATCGCCATAGAACCGGTTAATTGCTCGAGCGCATGGTTATTATAGATATCCGCGACAAGTCCCTTCCCCTTATGGACATGAAAATGCTCGCCATCGCCCGAGACGATGCCGGAGGCTTCCTGTCCGCGATGCTGGAGGGCATACAACCCAAGATAGGTGAGGTTGGCCGCTTCCTTATGGCCGTAAATACCGAAGACGGCACATTCGTCGTGAAACTTGTCTGGGGGAACCATGGGTAAGGGGAGAGGCGTGAGGCGTGAGGCGAACGGAGGAAATTTTTGGTTCTGACTCATGACACCTTACCCCTTCCGACTAACACCTCAGGCTTCATTGAGCGTTCGTTCAATCGAAAAGGCCCACCGGTCGTGAAGTTTATCGACCGGGAGGTCGATGCGGCAACCCTCGCTCCATTGCCCCTTCTCCACATCGATGATGAAACGATCGCCTCCCACCGTCCCGATCTTCATCGCTGGAATACCGGAATCCCAGGCGCGATTCAATACTTGGTCGGCCATCTCAGGTTTCACCGAAAGGAGCACCCGTGATTGGCTCTCACCGAATAAGAGGGCGTCCCGTCGCAATGCATCGAGAGGCAATCTTACCACAGCTCCTCGCCTGGCGTCCGGGGCAGAGACACAAGATTCAGCCAATGCGACGGACAACCCGCCATCTGAGCAATCATGGGCGGACTGCACGACTCCCTCGCGGATCACGTTCAGGATGAAATCATGGAGCGCCTTCTCCGTCTCAAGACTGAGGAACGGCGGCGATCCCTGCTCCCTGTGATGGAGCACTTTCAGATATTCACTGCCGCCCAGGTCCTCCTTCGTCTTGCCCAGGAGAAGAATCGCATCGCCGTCCTGCTTGAACCACTGCGTCATTGTCTTATCGGCTACATCGATCAGACCAACCATCCCCAACATCGGTGTGGGATAAATCGACAGACCGTTGGTCTCATTGTAGAAGCTCACATTGCCGCTGACGATGGGAACTTTGAAATGTTCGCAGGCATCCTTCATCCCCTCGATCGCTAACACAAACTGCCACATCACCTCGGGTCGCTCTGGGTTACCAAAATTCAAACAGTCCGTAAGCCCGATCGGCTCTGCGCCGGAGCAGACCAGATTCCTCGCCGCCTCGGCCACCGCAATGCGAGCCCCTTCGTACGGATGCAGCAGGCAATAGCGGCTATTACAGTCCACCGTCATCGCAATGGCTTTATTCGTCCCCTTGATCCGAACTACCGCGGCGTCAGAGCCAGGCCGAACCATCGTGTTGGTCCGCACCATGTGGTCATACTGTTCATAGACCCAGCGTTTGCTCGCAACCGTCGGTGATTCCAGCAGCGAGAGCAGCACCGCATTCGGATCCTTCACATCGGGAAGCGCATCGTAGTTCAGGTTGGTCAGCATGTCCTGGTAGCCTGGCGGCGAATAGGGGCGCTCGTATCGTGGCCCGTCATCGGCCAGCGACTTGGCAGGAATCTCTGCCACCACCTTCCCCTGATCCTTCACGCGGAGAATCCCGTCACCCGTAACTCGTCCAACCACTGCCACATCGAGATCCCACTTCTTGCAGATCCGGATGCATTCCTCTTCCTTACCAGCCTGCGCCACCATGAGCATGCGTTCCTGCGATTCCGACAGCATCAATTCATAGGGCGTCATGCCTGGCTCGCGCCGAGGCACATCGGTCAGGTCCAGATCGATTCCGTTGCCGGCACGCGACGCCATTTCGCAGGACGAGCTGGTCAACCCAGCCGCTCCCATGTCCTGTATACCGACGAGCAAATCGCCCGCCATCAGTTCGAGACAGGCTTCCAGCAACAGCTTCTCAGTAAAAGGATCGCCCACCTGCACCGTGGGACGCTTCTGTTCCGACTGATCGTCGAAGGAGTCGGACGCCATCGTCGCCCCGTGTATCCCGTCGCGGCCCGTCTTCGAGCCGAAATAGATCACAGGATTGCCGACCCCTGCCGCTGTCCCGAGGAAAATCTTGTCCTTGTGCGCAATGCCGAGACAAAACACATTCACGAGCGGATTCTGCGAGTAAATATCGTTGAAGACGATTTCGCCCCCGACCGTCGGCACACCCATGCAATTCCCATATGCACTTATTCCAGCCACCACACCCTTGAGCAGGTGTCGATTTTTTTCCTGTTCTAGTTCACCGAACCGCAGCGCATCGAGCAGGGCTATCGGCCGAGCGCCCATCGTGAAGATGTCACGCAGAATCCCACCCACTCCCGTCGCCGCTCCTTGAAAGGGCTCGATGAACGAGGGATGATTGTGCGACTCCATCTTGAAAACCACGCAGAGCCCACCGCCGATATCCACAGCACCGGCATTTTCCCCCGGTCCCTGGACCACCCGTGGCCCCGTCGTCGGCAGTTTCTTCAAATGCACGCGCGAACTCTTATAGGAGCAATGTTCCGACCACATCACCGAAAACATGCCGAGCTCAGTAATATTCGGCTCCCGTCCGAGTATCTCGATGATCTTCTTGTACTCATCGTCCGTCAGATTATGCTGCGCGATGAGATCTTTCGCAATTAGCTGGTTTATTTGTGTCATATTTCACAACTAGATTGGGGTAGTTGGTCAGGCCTCTGAAGATGCAGGGCTCCCCTGGTCACGTTCCCACCATTTTTAGCTGCTTCTTGTTTCCCTTTAGCGCCTCCAGCATCGACAGGAAAATCAGCTTCCCGTCTTCATTGCCCAACATCACTTCCGCGCAGCGCTCCGGATGGGGCATCATACCCAACACATTGCCTTCGGGATTAATAATCCCTGCGATGTTATCCAGTGAGCCGTTCGGATTCGCTTCCGGCATCACCTTGCCCTCCGGCGTGCAATAGCGGAGCACGATCTGGGCGTTGGCCTGCATCGCCGCGAGCGTGACCGGGTCTGTGTAGTAATTCCCGTCAGCATGGGCGATCGGAATCTTGAGCACCTGGCCGGACTCATAGGCGCCGGTAAACGCCGTGGCCGCAGTTTCGACCTTCACAAACACATCCTTGCAGATGAAATACAGCGACTTGTTCCGGAGCATGGCCCCTGGCAGCAACCCTGCTTCGAGCAATATCTGAAACCCGTTGCAGATACCGAGCACCATCCCGCCGCTCTTCGCAAATTCCTTCACCGCTCCCATTACCGGCGAAAACCGCGCAATGGCGCCAGTCCGCAAATAGTCGCCGTAGGAAAATCCGCCGGGCAGCACAATCGCATCCAGTCCCGCAAGCAACGTCTCCTTGTGCCAGATCATTTCCACATATTGGCCCAGCACATCCTTGAAGACATGCTGACAATCGTGATCGCAATTACTCCCTGGAAAAACCACCACACCAATCTTCATTTCGCCACCCTCACTTCGTTGCAGCGAGATGGCAGGATTTGGTTTTACTGCGCGCGTCCAACGAGGGCCTTCCCAGGCCGCGCGTTGCGCGAGCACGAAACCAAGTCCTGCCGTCTCGTCATCTCACTGTAACTCATACCTATATTCTTCAATGATCGTGTTCGCCAACAACTTTTCGCACATGGATTTCACCGCGGCATCGGCTTTCGCCTTATCCGTTTCATTCACATCCACTTCCATGTACTTTCCGACTCGCACATTGCCCGCATTCTTGAACCCCAGCGAATCGAGCGCATGCTCAATCGCCTTCCCCTGAGGGTCCAAAATTCCCTGTTTCAACGTCACATGAATCTTGGCCTTCACCGCCCCCTCCTGAGCTTTTCTCTCACCCCTTGACGAAGGGCGGCATGGACGCTCTCACGTGCGCGCATCGAGGGAGCACCGTTTCATCGTGCGCACTCTGCGAGCACAGGGAGCGTCCATGTTGTCCTTCTCCCCTCACTCTTGGCTCCCCTGCTCAGATGCTTTGGTCTGTCTGTCCACGTATTTCCTAATCCAGAAAATCCCCGCGATCGTCCCAATCCCAGCCAAGACAAGCGCCACAAGGGGCCAGCGCCAGGGTGACCCTTCCAGGCGATAGGCCAGCACGCCTACCGCCGCCGTCCCCACAAAAACGCACGCCATCAACCCAAAATTCATGAACCACCGCAGAAAACCCTTCACGTCCTCTCCTATTCTCCCACTATTCTCCCACCAAAGAATTTGGGGCAGCCTGCTATGGGAATGGTGGGGTTTTCCTCAACTGCGCACGTTCAACGAGGGCCTTCTCAGGCCGCGCGTTGCGCGAGCAAAGAGGCCAGCCCCTCCATCCCCTACCCGCACACTCTTTTCAGAACTTCTCGATACGCCTCTTCAATCTTCCCCAAATCCTTCCGAAACCGATCCTTATCCATCGACTCCTTCGTCGTCTGATCCCAGAAGCGGCAGGTGTCCGGTGAAATCTCATCGGCCAGGATCAGCTTGCCGTTGTACAGCCCAAACTCCAATTTGAAATCGACGAGGATCATCCGCCGTTCATGGAAGAAAGGACGGAGAACCCTATTCACTTGTAACGAAAGCCGCTTCATCTCCACCAGTTGTTCCGGCGTCGCCAGTTTGAGCAACCGAATGTGCTCGTCGGCAATGAGGGGATCGCCCAAGGCATCGTTTTTGTAGTACCACTCCACAATGGCCGGCTCGATAGGATCACCCTCCTTTAACGCCAGCCGCTTTGCCAAACTGCCTGCCACGACATTGCGGACCACCACTTCGACCGGCACGATCGTCACCTTCTTGGTGAGCAGTTCCCGGTCGCTCAACCGTTCAACAAAATGCGTCGGTACACCGGCCTGTTCCAGCAACCGAAAGAGCCGCTCGGACACTTTGTTATTGACGACACCCTTCTCGACGATGGTCCCGCGCTTTTGCGCGTTGAACGCCGTCGCATCATCTTTGAAGTACTGGACGACCTGATCCGGCTTGTCGGTCGCAAAGACTTTCTTGGCCTTACCTTCGTAGAGTAGTGTGCCTGTTGCCATAGTTATTCCTTACCCCACATACTGAACCCTTCTGCTGCAATCGCCAATGCCTGACCCGAGCCAGACGGACGAGACTGGCGGGAAAAGCACGACAGGCAGTGCCAGGGCTCATACGTCACGCAAGTCGCGCTCCGCTCGCTTGTCGCGCGCTACTGCGCCAACACCTCGATGATCTCGTCCAAGGGTCTGACTGTCCCCAGCAAGGTCGGATGACCGAATCGCCGGTTATACCGGAACTCTTTCACCTTTTCCAAGGCCAGAATCAAACTCTGAAAGTCTTCCAGCCGTGACGTTTCAAAATAGGTGATGAAATCCAGGTCGTCGAGGCCGGTGGCATGATAGAGCTTCCGCTTGACTGTCTTGCTGTAGGGCAACGAGGCCTCGGTATGCTCCTGCATCATCGCCGCGCGTTCCTCTTGCGGAAGGGACCACCAGTCCGCATCCTTCCGGATGGGGATCACGATCACATAGGGCTTGGGACCTGGCTCACTGGAAATCTTAAGCTCTGCCTTGAGGTTGTCCGGCATGCCAGGCACATAGTTGGGTTTCTTCGTCAGGCCGGAAAAGACCGTGCTGCTAGTCAGGTGCTTACCAAAGAGACTGCCTTGAAGATCCAGAAGGAATTGTTGCGTCTCGCGGAGCTCGCTCGCGTGAATCCGAAAGAGCATGTCCGCGTGATCGGATAGTCCGCGAAGAAGATAGGTATCAATCGCCAACTTCTCTCGATGCTGCTCGACCACTCCCTTCAGGACGGACAATTGAGCGATGCGCGCAGCCTGATCCTGTTTCCCCCAGTCCGCATCGAGACTAAAGGCGGCAAACGTGCCATAGACGCCCGGCTCGCTCAGAAGCTTGTCGCGATCGGCTGCCTCAACAGCCGATACCAGCACCAGACCGACAAGTCCCAGCACAGCAAGACGCATGGAAATCGCAATAGAGAACTTCATCGCCTCTCTCCTTTCACTCGGTTACGCACCCCCGATCCGAAGACCCGCCGGAAAATCTTGTCGATATGGCGCAGATAATACTTCGGATCGAAACAAGATTTAATCTCCGTTGCCGTGAGATGTTTGGCCACGAAAGGATCTTTGCTGACTAACTCCTGTAAGCCTCCCGCCCCTTTCCAGGAGGCCATGGCACTGCGCTGGACGGCCTCATATGACTCCTTCCTCTGCGCACCCTTCTCGATGAGCCGCAGCAGCAGCCGTTGCGAATAGACCAGTCCTCCTGTGTGATCGAGGTTGCGTTTCATATTGGCGGGGTAGACCACCAGATGCTTGATGACGTCGGTGATCCGTACCAGCATATAATCGATCAGAATCGTGCTGTCCGGCATGATCACGCGCTCGACGGACGAATGGCTGATGTCGCGCTCATGCCACAACGCGACGTTCTCCATCGCTGCAAGACTATTTCCCCGCACGACACGCGCCAGCCCGCAGAGATTCTCCGAGGCGACCGGGTTCCGCTTGTGCGGCATCGCTGAAGACCCTTTCTGCCCTTCCGAAAAATACTCTTCCGCTTCCAGCACCTCGGTCCGTTGCAGGTGACGAATCTCGGTCGCAAACTTTTCGATGCTGGCAGCCAACAGCGCCAACGCCGTGGCATAAGCCGCATGGCGATCGCGCTGCACGATTTGATTGGAGACAGGGTCCGGCGTGAGCCCCAGCTTGGCGCAGACATACGCTTCCACTTCAGGCCCTTGATGCGCGAACGTGCCCATCGCACCGGAGAGCGTGCCGACAGCGATCTCCTTCCGAACGTGCGTCAGACGATCCCGGTGCCGGCGGGCTTCTTCGTACCAAATAGCCAGTTTGAAGCCGAACGAGATCGGTTCGCCATGAATGCCGTGCGAACGGCCGACCATCACCGTGTTCTTATACTTCAGCGCCTGCCGCTTCAAGACAGCGATCAGCTCTTCGAGATCGCCGAGGATGATGTCGAGCGCCTCGGTCATCTGCACGGCCAACGCGGTGTCCACTATATCCGACGAGGTCAACCCCATGTGGAGAAATCGATGTTCCGGACCGACCGATTCCATAAGCGATTCGAGAAAGGCGATCACGTCGTGCTTCGTCACCTTCTCGATCCTGGCGATGCGCTTGACATCGATCCTGGCTTTCTTCCCGATACGTGCCGCTGTGCCGCGCGGAACCTGTCCGGCTCGTTCGAACGCCGCGCAGGCGGCCAGCTCGACTGCGAGCCAGATTTCGTACTTACGTTTCAATTCCCAGATGGCTTTCATCTTGGGACGGGTGTAGCGATCGATCATCTCTTCTCCGTTAGGCGTGAGGGGTAAGGCGTAAGGGGTGGAACAGGCGGCATCTTCATCCGTATCATTTTGCCTCACGCTCCACGCCCGACGCCTCACGCCGTTTGACGGCCAGCGTCAATTCCTTGTTCAAGACTTGATCCAGAATGCCGTTCACGAACTTCGATGCGTCGTCGTCGCCGAAACTTTTCGCCAATTCGATGGCTTCGTTCACCGTCACCTTGGCCGGCACGTCATCCATCCACAGCAGTTCATAGACGCCGGCGCGCAGGATATTACGGTCCACAATCGGCATGCGACTGATTTTCCAATTGGTGGCGTATCTCCCGATGAGGGCATCCAACTCTGTCTTCTTCTCCAGCACCCCAGCCACAAGCCGCTCGGCAAAGGCCTTCGTTTCCTCTGTGGCCTCATTCTTTTCCCAGAACACATCCAGCCACAGGCCAGGCCTGCCGTGAATGTCGTACTGAAACAGAATCTGGAGCGCACGCTCCCTGGCTTGATGGCGTGATCCCATGGCTAGCCCGGATTATTCATGACGGTTCGTCGCGAAATGGCGGAGTGGCGCGCGACAAGCGCGAGGAGCGTGACTAGCGTGACGTGTAAACCCTGTCCCTGCCTGTCGCGCTTTTCCCGCAAGTCTCGCCCGTCTCGCTTGAGTAAGGCATCGGCGATTGTAGCTGAAGTGTTCATGAATAATGCGGGCTAATCCTTGCGCTTTCGCGGCGCCCGCTTCTTGGCTCTCCGAACCCGCGGGACTTCAGCGCTCGGCGGAGTCTCCTCACCCACCCGCAACAGACGCATGACCGTCGCCATTTCGATCGCGGACCTGGCCGCGGCTCCACCACGATTGAACTTGGCCGACTCAGCCCGTTCAATCGCTTGCGCGATCGTATGCGTCGTCAGCACGCCGAAAATGATCGGCACGTCGGCATCCATCGCCGCCTGCCCAATCCCTCGACTGACCTCTGCACTGATGTAATCGAAATGTGGCGTATCGCCACGGATGACCGCCCCGAGACAAATCACTGCATTGAACCGGCCAGACTTTGCCATCGTCCGCGCCACCAAGGGAATCTCGAACGCCCCCGGCACCCGCACCACCTCGATGTCATCAGCCTTGACCCCTTGTTTGGTCAGCCCCTCAATGCAGGAACTCAGCAACTTACTCGTGACAAACTTATTGAACTTCGCAACGACAATCCCAAACCGCAATCCCGTCGCATCGTGAGAACCTTTTCGGAGTTTCATCCCTTCGTTTCTTCTCCCCCGGCACGTTCGCCATTAGCTAGGGAGCGGCTAGCTTGCCCTTCAACTGCGCGCATTTTCTCACCCGCCCACCCTGGGCGCGCCAAGACGTGCCCTTGACCCATGCGACCACTGCTTCAGCGTGGGGGCTCCGCGAGCAAAGAAGGGCGGGCTAGCCGCACTCTCTTCAGGCTTTCCTCTCGTCCCCCTCCCTACTTTCGCACCCCAAAGGGTCGGTTGGGTTGGGCTCACTGCGCGCCCCTTCTCACCCTCCCGCCCTCGACGCGCCAAGACGCGTCGCTTTGCCCAGCGAGGGCCTTCCTCTTCTGCCACTCGCTCTACACCCTCACGCAAGGGAGTGGCCAGATCAGCCTTTACTGCGCGCATCGAACGAGCACTGTCTCATCGTGCGCGTTCTGCGAGCAAGAAGGATGGTCTGGCCGCTCCCTACTCACCCTTCTGAGGCCGCGCGTTGCGCGAGCAAGAGACCGACTCAACCGGCCCTTCTCACACCTTCTTGAGAATGTGCCCCATCTTATTCTTTTTGGTGCGCAGGTACCTCACGTTCGCCGCTCGCGGCTGAATTTCGATCGGCACTCGCTGGACGACTTGCAGCCCATAGCCTTCGATACCGACAATCTTGCGCGGATTGTTCGTGATGAGCTTGATCTGGTGCAGTCCGAGATTGACGAGAATCTGCGCCCCCACTCCGTAATCGCGCAGGTCTGCCTTAAATCCCAACTTCAAATTCGCCTCGACCGTATCGCTGCCCTCATCTTGCAACCCATAGGCCCTGATCTTGTTGAGCAGGCCGATGCCACGCCCTTCTTGATTGAGATAGAGCAGGACCCCGCGGCCTTCCTTTTGAATCACTTCCATCGCCTTATGGAGCTGGTCTCGACAGTCGCACCGCAACGATCCCAGTGCGTCGGCAGTCAAACAGCCCGAGTGCACACGCACCAGAGTGGGATCGCCTCCCTCCACGCGCCCTTTCACCAACGCAATGTGCGTGATACCGTCCAATTCGTTTTCGAACGCCACCGCCTCGAAATCACCGAACATCGTCGGCAGCCGTGCAGTGGCCATCCGCCGCACGAAGGTCTCACGCTGCATGCGGTATTCGATGAGCGCCTTGATTGTGATCATCTTCAGCTTGCGCACTTTGGCAAATTTCGTCAGCTCCGGCACGCGCGCCATCGTGCCGTCCTCGTTCATGATTTCGCAAATCACGGCAGCGGGAGTGAGCCCGGCCAACCGCGCCAGGTCGACTGAGCCTTCGGTCTGCCCCGCTCGCTTCAACACGCCACCTTGCTGCGCCTTCAAGGGGAAGATATGGCCGGGGCGCGCCAGGTCGCCGGGCTTGGACTTCGGATCGATCGCCACATGAATCGTCGTGGCCCGATCCGCCGCAGAGATTCCCGTCGTAATGTCTTTCCGCGCATCGATGGACACGGTGAAGGCAGTGCCGAAGGTGGCGGTATTCTCAACCGCCTGCTGAGGAAGGTGGAGTTCTTCGACTCGCTGGGGAGTCAGGGCGAGGCAGATCAACCCACGGCCATGTTTGGCCATAAAGTTGACGGCCTGGGGCGTCACGTGTTGGGCGGCAATGACGAGATCGCCTTCATTCTCGCGGTCTTCGTCATCGACGAGGATGATGAATTTCCCCGCCTTGATGTCCCGAATTGCGTCTTCGATGCTGTGAAAGGGAGAAGCCATAACTTTAATGTTCAATGGTTACTGTTCAGTGGATGATCAATTTATCATTTAACATTGCACATTTAACATTGTTTTTTTGGCCCCTCACTGTGAACGAGAAAAACGGCTTGGCGCTTCCATGGGAGTGATTATACGGCGTGCTCGTCGATCCGCCAGCAGCACCGCACTCCAGGCAATGCCCGTAGCCACAGCAAACACCCACAACCCGGTTCGATAGGAACCGGTCACTTCTTTCAGCGTCCCCAGCCAGAGGGGCAAGAGAAACCCGCCGATCCCGCCGGCTGCCCCCACGATACCCG
>VBOM01000246.1 GCA_005877535.1 Nitrospirota bacterium
TAGTGGGGCAATTTGAAATCTGTTCAAGAGGTGGCCGCCCTGTGTTCCTCACGCGCTGCGCTCCAGACTTCCCGCGCGGCATCGACGTTCATCGCCGCGATGCCAAGCCCAACGATCAAATCGGGCCATCCGGAAAGTGTATAGGCCGTAACGACCCCCGCCGCGATGATCGCGACGTTTGCCAGCACATCATTTCGAGCTGACAGGAACGCCGCCCGCGTCAGGCTGCCGCTATGTGCCCGGAACTGCACCAGCATGAACGCGCACGACAGATTGATGACTAGGGCACCGCCACCAGCCAGCGACAGGGGAAGAGGGGCAGGCGGCAACGGAACCAAGAACTTCTCCCACGCTGTCCACAGCGTCGCAACGCCTGGTACGAGCAGAATGCCAGCGAGGGCCATTCCCACACGTGCCCGGCTGGTTGCACCCCAGCCGAGCGCTATGGCGATCAGGAAATTCACCGAGGCATCTTCTAAAAAATCGACGCTATCCGCAAAAAGCGATACCGAGTCGATGGCAAGGGCCACGGCAAACTCGACTCCAAAATAGGCCAGGTTCAGGACAGCAACGATGATGACAACTTTTCGCAGATTCGCGTTCATTCCTTATCCCCAGGAACTTCCTCCGTTTTAGAATGCCGACAATAAAGCTCGGTCAAGGCGGTCAGATTTCAAACTGATCCACTACTACAGTCTTATTCTCTTACTTCTGTTCACGCAATTCTCTCTGAACCGGGGGAGTCTCGCGACACCCCCATCCCCCCACGATGTGCCCGCGTGGCCGCAGGCGTCGGATTCGGAATGCACTCTCATTGGATACGAGCTGGCGCTGAAGAGCAGCGGCCAGGCCTTCCGGGTGCCGTCCCGTGGGACCCCTCCCGCTTCAGGCCTGTCCCCCGCGAGCGCGCCATCCCGCCTTCTTCTTCGACGCCCCACCCTCGTGCTGTGAAGGGTGGGGCTAGACATCGTGTTGAAAAAGGAGGCGGACATGGCCATTCACGGTTCACAGAGCATTCTCAACATTCAGCGGCAGCCGAAGCCGAGGCATGAATACACCGTGCCGCGATACCGGGTCACGCTGGTGCGAGACAACCGGGCCGTACCGCCCTCGTTGCCGCTGAACACCTCGGTCGCCGCTGCGGCCGTTCTGAGACCGCTCTTTGTAGGACTGGACCGCGAACAATTCCTGGTCTGCGGGCTGGATGCGAAGCACGGCATCATCGGGGTCAATCTCGTCTCGATCGGCTCCCTCTCGTTGGCCATCGTGCATCCGCGCGAGGTGTTCAAACCGCTGATCCTGATGAACGCCGCTGCCTGGATTTGTGTGCACAATCACCCCTCCGGCGGCGATCCCACACCCAGCCAAGAGGATCGCGTGCTCACCAGCCGACTCCGGCAGGGGGCCGACCTGCTCGGCATCAGTTTGCTCGACCATCTCATCCTCACCGACGCGCACTGCTACAGCTTTGCCGACCAGGGCTGGCCCGGCGCGTGAGAGCTTAGGCCCTCACTAACCGGAGGACCCAGATGACCGCGGACGCCGTCAGCGCGATCCCAATCACCGCCGCGCCCCATCCAATTACATCCGCCGCAAGCGCTTGGCCTAATTGCTGTAGATCCGTTGCTACTGTCGCGAGCACCATTGGCCACCCCTCCCACCAGAAAAGACGGCAGCCCGTGCACAGACTGCCGCCCCATCAGCTCAATTACCGCACCAACGACTTCACGCGCTTGTACGCGAAAATCGTCAGCGCCACCCCAATGAACACCACACCCCACGCTACGATGTCACCTTTGACGCTGGTGATCGTGGTGGTCGTCGCGGCGTCCACGGGGAACACCTGCGCCATGGCCTCTTGCGCCATCAGCGCGAGCCCCAGCACGGCCACGCTCACGTTCTTCCACATCGTTCCTCACCCCCTCTCACTCAATTCTCCCAAGCAACAACTTCACGATCACACCGACCGCAAAGCCTCCCAGGAAAAACGCGCCCGCCCAGTACACCAGGGCATCGACTGCCGCTTGATCCATCACGCACCCTTCTAGAGACCTGGTGGAGTCGCCAGCAAACCAGGAGGCGAGGTCAGCAACCCCGGAGGACTCGCCAAGAGATCCGTCCCTCCAGGCACCGCCACAGGTGGAGGTTCAACCGCTGTCGTGCTCACCGTACTGTCGACTTTCGGAATCTCCGCAGACAACAAAGGAGCCATGCCCGACGCATACGCCTGCTCCGATCGAGTCCCGCCGTAGATCACCCCCGTGCCAGAGAGCACCCGCACGCCGCGCACCATGCGCGAGGAGACCGTGCCGCCTGACTCCCCTGCGATCTCGTCCTCCGTCATCAGGTGCCCCTCTTCTGAGACCCACAGCCACACTGTTTGACCATCCCGTATGTTCGTCATGCCGCCTTGAATGCGTACCGGCCGCACCGCTGATGGCACCGCGACCAGCAGAGGCGCCACCGGCTGAGACACTGGGAGCGCAGGCGGCGGCGGGAGCTTCAACACTGAGGCCGCTGGTGCAGGCTTCGCACCGGAGAGCCAGCCACCAAACGCAAACCACCCGACCGCTACGACCAACCCGAGTACTCCTACGAGCAACGTCGGACTTTTCAACATGGAGCCTCCCCGCGACGTTTCGCGCACTGTGGCTGAGGAATAGCTGGAATAATAAGCGTAGAGCTTCGGCTCATACTTGCCCGAAAACATCCGAATCACTTCCAGCTCTTCCGGGTTTCCCCTCACCGAAGCCTGATACCGATTCTTCAATCCAAACCGATCCAGCCGGCGAAACTTCGTGGTCACTTCCACCAACCGATTGACCCCGAGCGTGACTTGCCCATACTGTTGACACATCAGCACCAGGTCGATGCCCCTATGCCGATGGGTTTCGAGCCACCGCAGCAGCGCAGGGTCCGTCTTGTCTCTCGATCGAAACACGGTTTGCACTTCGTCGATCAACACCGCGGACCCAGGCTCCACATCGAGCAGTCCGGCCTTCACGTCCTCACCGGAATTCCAGAGCGTAATTTGCTTTTCCAGCTCAGACACATCGATCCCCTCGAACAACGCGAGCCGATCCAGATAGAACCCATCGACAAAGACATACACCCGACGACCGGCACGCACCCATTTGAGCAGCCGCTCTGAGACCGCATAGTAGGACTTGCCTGATCCTGGGACACCTTCCAGCATTTCAATCATCCTTTGCCCCGTATCCCTATTTGCCCAATCTCCCACAGCGCGAGCCGGATCTTGAGATATTCCCCCACGATCTTGACCAAAACCTGCGACGGCATCAGTTTGTCCTCACGCCCCATCTCCGCGAGCAGCTCATACTGGGACTCCTGAAGGACCACTGTGAGCAACTTCACCACTACGACCCCCATCGCACAAACGGCACAGACTGCAAGAGAAAGCGCACCCCCATCGCCCCTGCGATAATGGCGATCGCTTGAGACATCCCCGTCGCTCCCAGCAGCCAGGCGTACTGATCTGCGATCACCGGCACAGCCAGACCACCGGTTCCCACCGAAGCGAGCAGCGCATCGACTGGGACAAGAATTGAATCCCACCCCACCAGCCAGATGTCTTTGAAGCTGGCGATCATGTCCATCAGAAAGCAGTAGATGAGATTCAGCAGTGCGGTCATCGTGCCCCCACAAAGATCATGCGATACGCGACGAACCCCGCGATCGCGATAATGATGGATCGAATCGCGGTCAACATCCCGGACCAAGCCGAGAAGTCCAGGGTGAAGGTTCCCAACAGATTCGACTGCAGTGAGTAGG
>VBOM01000247.1 GCA_005877535.1 Nitrospirota bacterium
GCCAGGATAGGGGGCGTTCCAGCCACCCAAGAACAACGAGGCGGCGACGCAGGACACGAGGGTCATGCTGGCATATTCCGCGCTGACGAAGAACGCAAACCGCATACCACTATATTCCGTAAAGAATCCAGCCACGAGTTCGCTTTCTGCCTCCGGCAGATCGAACGGGATACGGTTGGTCTCGGCCACGGCAGAAATGATGAAGACGACAAAGGCAAAGATTTGGGTATGGATAGGAAAGAATCCGTCGGGGCGTGCTCCCCAGATGAACCAATGCCAGAATCCGCCTGCCTGGGCTTGTGTGATCGTCACGAGGCTCAGAGACCCTGACAACAGCAGCACGCCGACGATGGCCAGCCCGACGTTCAACTCGTAGCTGATGACCTGGGCCGCGGCGCGCAAGCCTCCCAGCAGTGAGTACTTGCTATTGGATGCCCAGCCTCCCAGGATAATGCCGTAGGCGCCGATCGAGGCAATCGCCAGGATATACAAGATTCCGATATTGATGTCGGCGACAACGAACGGTTTGATCGTAATCCCGAAGAAGTCCATGGTGATGTTCGGACCAAAGGGGATGACGGCGAATCCGATCATGGAGACAACCATGGTCAACATCGGCGCCAGGGCGAACATGGCCTTGTTCGCCCCGGCCGGCGTGATGTCCTCCTTGAAGAACAATTTGATTCCGTCGGCGACCGGTTGGAGGATTCCATAGGGACCGACTTCCATCGGGCCCATGCGATCCTGCATCCAGCCGAGCACCTTCCGCTCGAAATAGGTCATGGTCGCGACCGTTACCACCACGATGCCCATCTCCGCCAGTATCTGGGCGAGCGAAACGACAAGTCGCAAGCTTAGTTCGGTCAAGACAACACTCCCGGATGACAAGTGAAAAACCTCATTGGTTCTCGTCGGCTCACGTTGTTTTCACCACCGACACGGACGTTGTCCGACAGGATGGGACTTTCGTGTCCGGATCGATGACACAGTCAAAGAGGTGCAGGGCCTCTTGCGCAAAGTGATCGGGGAACCAGGCCAATCCCTCGGGCACGCGATCGAGCACTTTCACCGTAGTCGTGAACTCGCCCCGGCTGTTCGAGAGACGAACTCGATCCCCCGTGTCGAGGGCAAATCGAGCGGCATCCACGGGATTCATCTGTAGGAAGCCGCTCGGTTCGATCTGCAGCAGTCCCTTTGAATGGGTCGACAGTTTCCCTGAATGGAACAGGCTCTGGGCCAGCCCAAGCTGAACCGTTCCCTCAGGACGAGCGGCTGGCGCGGGGAGAGAATACCGAGTTGCAAAGTTGTGGCGATATCCCCCGTTCACGTATCGATCGACGGCGGTAGGATCCACTGCGGGAGGGGTCGGCGATGGGCCGAGCGATCCGTAACCGGGAATCACCGCCCGGATCTCTTTGAGGATTTCCTTGGCCTCGCTATATTCCAACGGCGCGCCCTGGAAGACCGAGAGTGCCGATAGGATTTCCCAGTCGGGGCGGCTGTCTCCCAGCGGATCGATCGCGGGCCGAACGGCCTGGACATGGCCCTCGGTATTGGTGAAGGTCCCGGCTTTTTCCATGGCGGAGGCTGCCGGGAGCACCACATGCGCGAGCGCAGCCGTTTCCGTGAGAAATAGTTCCTGGCACACAAGGAGATCGAGTTTGCCCAGCGCCTCTTTAACTCCGGTCTGGGGTGGAAGGCTCCCGACAGGATTTTCTCCGATGATGAAGAGGCTCTTGATGGTCCCGGCTTGCGCACAGTCGATCATCTCGATGAGTGTGGCTCCTGCTGCCGAAGGAAGTTCCTCTTTCCAGGCATGAGTCATCTGGGCGCAGGCGTCCTGATCGGTGAGCTCGAGCGCGCCCGGCAGCAGTTCCGCGACCGCTCCCATTTCAACCGCCCCTTGATCGTTATTCTCTTCCGCTAAGGGAGCAAAGCCGCAGCCCTGTGCGGCTAACTTTCCGGACAAGAGAAGCAGATCGAGGAGATTGAGACAGGTGCCATAGCCACCTTGGCTACGTAATAGGGTCTGGCCTGCCAGTACCACGACACGGCGTCCTCCAGCCACGGAGGCAGCCATGTGAGCGAACGATTCCTGCGATATCCCTGTGCTCAGGGCCAGATCGTCCCAGGACAGTTGCTGGAGCGATTGAGAAACAGCCGAGACATACTGTGAGGCCTGTTGGCGGAGCGTACTGTCGAGATGGTTCCCCTCAACCACTGCTTTCAGCAGCCCCAGGACGGCTGCGCCGAACTGAGACGGTGCCACACAGAGATGTTGCTGCGACAGGTTGGTAATGTTGCTGATCGTGCCGATCGCAGGTTGGATTGCCTCGATCGTCAACAATGTCGCTGCATGTTTCTTGACGGCTTCTTTGACCTTGAGGCCGGTGATCGGATTGGCTTCGGTGATGTTGGTGCCGACCAGGAGGAGCACGTCCGCCTGCGTGATGTCCTCAAACTTCACGGTCCAGCGATGCGTACCTTGCACCTGTCGCATGGCCTGCACCCCGTTGACATGGCCGTATCGCGCGCTGCTATCGAGGTTATTGGTCCCGATCGTCAGACGCATGAACTTCTGGAACAGATAGAGTTCTTCGTTGGTACAGCGGCCGGAAATCAGTCCGCCGAAGGCGTGCGGGCCATGCGCTAACTTGAGTCGTTTGGTCTGTTCAGCAACAAAATCCAATACCTCTTCCCACGTGGCTTCGACCAGCGCGCCGTTCCGTCTGATCAACGGATGAGTCACTCGGCTGGGATGGCTCGTCGCGTGAAATCCAAAAAACCCACGCGCGCACAGGTCGCCGCTGTTCCGACCGGCACCCTGGGCGCTGTTCACCTCGATCAACTCCTGGTCCTTGGTTTGGACCGTGATCTGGCAGCCGTCGCCGCAAAAGGTGCAGACAGTGTCGGCACGTTTGAGCATCCATGGACGGTATTCGTACATCGAGAGCCGGCTGGTGATGGCGCCGACCGGGCAAATCTGCACGCAGCCGCCGCAGAATTCGCAGTCCAAGGGATGGGCGCCGAAATGCTTGATTTCGGTCATCGTGCCTCGTCCGGCCGGGGCGAGGGCCTTGACGTCCATCACCTCGTCGCAGTAGCGGACACAACGCAAACATTGCACACAACGGTTCATCTGAGTTTCGATAAGGGGGCTGAAGTATTCCTTCTGGAAAATACGCTTGGTTTCCGCAAACCGGCTGGCGGTTGCGGTGTATTCATGTGAAAAATCCTGGAGGTCGCACTTCCCTCCTTGATCGCAGACCGGGCAATCCAACGGATGATTGGCCAGGATGAATTCGAGCACCGACTTGTGGGCGTTGTGAACGACCGTCGTAGCAGTCCGAACAGCCATGCCCTCGGTCGCCACGGTGCTGCATGAGGTCTGGAGTTTCGGCATTTTTTCGACTTCGACCAGACACATGCGACAGTTCGCATCCGGCTTGAGTTTCGGATGGTAGCAGAAGTGTGGAACCATCACGCCGACCAGGCGAGCGGCCTCTATCACCAGTGTGCCTTTCGGCACCGAGATGGAAATACCGTCGATCGTCAAACGAACCGTTTCTGTCGTGGTAGTAGCCATGGTCGTCGTTATTCGTTAACTGTTAAACGATGAGACCAGAATCCATCCTGTGCGATTAACGGAAAACAATTTACGTTTAACGTCATCAATGTGTCACCCCTGCCGGTTCAGGCATGATCAGATTCGCTGCCTCTGCTGCCTGAATCAGC
>VBOM01000248.1 GCA_005877535.1 Nitrospirota bacterium
ATCGCGGAAGCCCACGGCGGATCAATTTCGGTTACAAGCCAAGTCGACAAGGGCTCGGTCTTTACCCTGCGTTTCCCGGTTCCAACTCATCAGACGATTCCTGTCTAGCTCGCAAGGACTCCGAAACCCCAAAACACTCATTCATCTCCTTACTGTTGGTCCGGACGCCAAGTCAGATCGCTAGGTGTGACCTCACACGCGGGTGTCCGTGCCTTAGACAGTTCAGGAGGATGAAGAACTCTTCATCCTCCGTTCACGATCCGTTCATCTGAGGCTGTTACCCTCGCTGTGTAAACCACGGGATCCCGAATTCCATCTCGGGGATTTCGAACAGGCAAGACTCAACACCGACTTGTGCCATACCTCGATGGAGGATGAGAGAAAAGAAAGGAAGGGTATCAGTCATGGGCGATACCGTAATTTTAGCAATCTACTTTCCGCTGGTCATTGTGGGGATGGTGCTGGTGATCATGTGGGGCATGAGCGTCGTGGGGCCGCGTCGTAAAGAATTCGGCCAAGACGGGAGCGAGCGAATGCATTCACGTGAAGTGTAACGAGGACAGAGAAACCCGATGGTGCGTGGTCGAGAAGGGAGAAAGCGTTCTCGCCATCATCAATGTCTGAGGCGCTCCGGCGCAGGACTGTTTCACTTTTGGACGTTTGACTCAGCCACTGTGGGCTGGTTCATGGAGAGGTCGTCGTGAATCGATCAAGAGTGAAGCATTCTTCCTCCTTGGTTCATCGGCGATTCATGTTGGTGAGTGACCTTACCTTCGAGTGAAAGGCCCCCAGAGAGACACACAGACTCACCCTCTTCTTGTAATCGGAGAGTTAGCGTTCAACCTCACATCGATGGAGGGCGTAATGAGCAAGATACGTCGGTCTATGGCAGTGTTGGTACTCGCGCTCGTGGGCCTGGTGGGCTGTGACTCCGAACCACGAACAGTCGGGGATGCGAATCCAGCCCGTGTGGCAGAGATGAAGCAGGTCCTTCGCGATCTCTGGGTCGGGCACATCTTTTGGGTTCAGCATGTCGTGTCGAACAACGCGACGAACAATCAGGCGGAGCGGGACGCCGCCGAGAAGGAAGTCGTGGCTAATACGAAACAGATTGCCAGCACAATGACGCCGTTTTACGGTGAAGCTGCCTCGGAGAAACTCTTCAGCCTGCTGGACATCAACTATGGCGCAGTTAGAGAATATTCGGAAGCCACCGTCGCGGGGAATAAACAGCAGCAGGATGCCGCGCTTGCCCGCTTGGCCTCCAATGCCGACGACTTCGCCGTATTCCTCAACGGAGTCAATCCCTATCTGTCGAAAGAGACCGTTCGAGGCCTGATCGCGGCGCATGGAGCCCACCACGTCCTCCAAATCAACCAGTATAAGGGAAAGGAGTATGCGCACCTAGGAGCAACCTGGCCGATGATGCGACAACACGTCTATGTCATTGCGGATACGATGACAACGGCATGGGCGAAGCAGTTTCCGAGCAAGTTCTCATGACGAGTGAGGGATGTCGTAGCATGTGGTGATTCCTAGGGGAAGAACACACAGCTATATGAGGCCCGCTTCAGGCCCCTGAAGAGCAGGACCCGCGGTTTCGGAGGAGCCGCGGGTCCTCTTTTTTCTTAACCGTTTGCAGTGACTTAGACCAGCCTTCTGGCTGGGGCAGGTAAGAGAACGCAAGACCGGCCTCGCCTCTACTGAGGAACAGAAAAACACCCTTGGCCAATGCAGAGACCCGACAGTCAAAATAAAAGGTATTCGATTCCCGAGTCTAAGTCATAGTTGCTTGTCGAAAAACAAGAGGTACGCATCATATACGCGGGCCTGATAATAATAGCAGCCTTGCTGTTGGTTCTGTAGGTCATTATGCTGTGGGCGGCCCTGCGGAAGAAGAACGATATAACCTGGCGCGGCCACCTTCGGACAGTACCCAACAGCCCCCTTCCCCAGCACCTTGATTGTGGCCGTTGATCTGGCTGTAGCACTTCCTTGACTGACTGAGTGCGACAATGACAGGCCGCGTTCCGCTGCGATTCGCGAAATGGCTCCCGACACCGGTCCATCCGCGAGTGACGATTCAGTGTGGAAGAGATTTCAGGCGTTCCGTCAGTCGGAGATTCTCTGAATAGTCGACCGGGCAATCGATGACCACCGGCACCTTGCTGTTCAGCGCGTCGACGAGGATTGACCGAAGCTCATGCGGTTCCGTCACTCGATAGCCAACGGCGCCGAAACTGCTCGCATAACGTACGAGATCGGGATTGCCGAAATCCACGGAAGAGGTCCGTCCGAAACGCACCTGTTGCTTCCAGCGGATCACTCCGTACCCATCGTCCCGCCAGACCAGGATGACCAGCGGCAATCCCAAACGAACCGCTGTCTCAAGCTCCTGGGAGTTCATGAGAAAGCCGCCGTCTCCAGTGACCGCAATGACGCGTCGTTCGGGACCCCACAACTTAGCGGCAATGGCGCCGGGCACGGCGATTCCCATCGCCGCGAAACCATTTGAAACAATGCAGGAGTTAGGAGCTTCACACGGAAACATTCGGGACATCCAGAGCTTATGGGCGCCGACATCACAGAGCACAAGATCGTCAGGTTTGAGCACAGCGCGCAGATCCCGTATCACATGCTGCGGCCGCAGAGGCCAGGAGGGCGCGCCGGCCAATTCGGCCTCGAATCCCTCAATGATGGTCTTGCGGGCGCCTTGGGCCCATAGCAAATCGAACGGCGTAAGCCCTGCGCCAATGTGCTCCAACGAGAGGCGGATATCTCCCAGCACCCCCACTTCGACGATGTAGTGCTCATCGACTTCTGCCGGCGACACATCGACGTGCACGATGCGTTTGTCGCGACGGGAATTCCAGAAGCAGGGTGCGTATTCAACGAAATCATACCCGACGGCGATGACCAGATCGGCCTGTTCCATGACGACCGCTGCATAATCCCGGGCCTGCAGACCGATCGTATAGAGGGACAATGGATCGCTGTCCGGAAGCGTCCCCTTAGCCATAAAGGTATGCAGGACGGGAATCTGCAACTGCCGCGCGAAGGATCTGATTGCGTCGTGCGCATGACCTCGAATCACGCCGTTCCCGACCAGAAGCACAGGACGCTGTGTCCCGGCGAATGCACGGATGGCCCGAGCAACTTGGGCCGGTGACGGGTCAGGTGTGACCGGAGCCTGAACGTGGAGCGGCTCCAACGCGCGCTCCTTACCGATCTGTTCCTCGGACACGTCTTCCGGCAACTCCAGATGAGTGGAGCCAGGCTTCTCCGTCTGTGCGATCTTAAACGCCTTCCGGACCGTCTCGGGAATGACCTCCGCCTTTGGGATTGAAGTGTTCCATTTGGTGACGGGCTTGAACATCGAGATGACGTCGATGTGCTGGTGCGATTCCTTGTGTCGGCGATTCATCGAGACTTGCCCAGTGATGGCGACCAACGGGGCACGATCCAGGTAAGCATCCACGACGCCGGTCAGCAGATTGGTGGCACCGGGTCCCAGCGTAGAGAGGCAGACTCCTGCCTTCATGCTGAGTCGTCCATAGACATCGGCCATGAACGCCGCTCCCTGTTCGTGCCGCGTCTCGATAAATCGAATGCGAGAATCCAGCAGGGCGTCCATCAGCTCAAGGGTTTCCTCGCCCGGCAAACCGAAAACAACCTGGACGCCCTCATTCTCCAAGCAACGAACCAGCAGCTCTGCCGCCTTCATGGAAGACATCTCCTCAACCTGACATGGCGAATCTGCCCAGGCAGGATATGAATGCTGCTGCGTAGGGCAAGATCCCCTCTTTACCCATACTCCGTTGCATGGCTCTTATGCACCCGTTGAACCAAACTGCCAGGTGCGTCGCCGGAGAGAAAGAACCGGAACGATTCTACCTTTTCAGGCCAGCTTTGGTCCATGCTGACATGTGCGCCGCCAAGTTGATGAGACAGAATTGGCGCTATATCTCTGCGCCTGATTGCTCGCTC
>VBOM01000249.1 GCA_005877535.1 Nitrospirota bacterium
GAACCGGGCGCTGACTTTCGGGCGACGACCCTGGCCGAGTATCGTGCCCGTCATCGAGACCAACGGGGTGCGGAGGCACTGCGGCGGTTTCTCGACAGCGTTCCAGTCTATGTTATCTGGGATGATCATGAAGTGCGGAATAACTTTGCAGGGCCTTTTGAGAGCCAGATGCCGGCCGGGAGTCAGGCTTTGCGCGAGTATTGACCGATCCGCGTGGCGTCTGACGGTCCCCAGCGGCTCTATCGAACGGTGCGTGCCGGAGCGGACCTCGAAGTGTTCATTCTCGATACGCGGCAGTATCGGAGCCGCAATGCTGATCAGGACGGGCCGGCGAAGACGATGTTGGGCGAGAGGCAGCTTCAGTGGTTACTGAGCGGGCTTACCGAGTCAACCGCGACATGGAAAGTGATTGTGACCACAGTGCCTCTGTCCATTTCAAAGGGAGGAGGCCTGGCCGTCCCTGGGAACGATGGATGGGCCGGAGGGACGGACGGCACAGGATTCGAGCGGGAGCGGCAGGTGATTGTGGACCGCATTCTTGGTCAAAGGGTCAGGAACGTGGTGTTTCTAGCCTGCGATGTCCACTATGTGCAGGCGAATGCGTACGATCCGAACGGTGACGGGGCTCCTGACTTCCATGAATTTGTGGCTGGTCCATTGTCCGCCGCGCCTGGCCGACTGACACCGGCCAGTGTGGGGTTACACCCGACCACGTTGATTAATGAAGGCGGGTACATGAATTTTGGTCTGGTTCGAGTCACGAAGTCATCCTTCGATGTGACGGTCCTCGATGAGGCCGGCGCCACGCGGTTTTCCCATCATCTGGCCGCCAAGTAACCATCATCGTCCTCTACGAAGATCCTCTTGAAATCGGGACGGGCGGCCAGTTACGGTACACGATCGTTGTGCGCGTTGATCGAAGTTCCGAAGGGGTGCGCGATGTTATTACAGATGATATCAGTGTTGGGCGCCCTGATGGTGCTCTCGGCCTATGGACTGATTCAGGGCGGGGTCTGGCGTGAACTGAACGGGGGATACCTCGCGTTGAACATCGTCGGGTCGTTGTTATTAGGGATTGTCGCGATTGAGGATCAGCGGGTTGGATTTATTTTCTTGGAGTTTGCGTGGGCCGGACTTGGATTGGTCGGCGTAGCCAGGGCCGTGAAGGCCCGGCATACCGCGGGTTAACATGGTTCGGACGAAAGGACTACACATATGGCAGGGCTGATGTCCGCGGATAAGGTTTTTGAAGAGGTTCAAAATGCCGCTGCGGCGGCGACGGGGCTTGATGAAAAGGCCATGCAGATCGATTACCCGGCGTTGAAGGAGAAGATCCGCGCAGCCTTAGGAGATCGTAAAGTCGCGCTCTGCCACATTAACAAGTTTTTACCGGAGGGCTACGAAGATCAGGGGCGCTTCAACCTGCTGCTCCTGACTGCCGGCAACGTGGTATTCGACATGGTCATCGGCGATTCGTATTTTCGCTATGACGTCGTATCGGTCGGTCAGCTGGACAAAGTTCAGGTGATCGATGCGATGTGGGACAATAAAGAGAAACGCCGTGAGGAGCCGTTTCTGAGTCTTCGGCTGATGCATGCCGAGGAGGCCCACCTCTTGCTGGCGCTTGAAGATGACGAACGGAAGAGTTTGCTGACCTTTGCGTCGGCTGTGGCGGCAGTCCGGAACCCAGAAAAGTAGTGATCCGCAGGACGCTCAAAAAGTCCAGACTTCTCACCCGCCCAGCCCTGGCGCGCCGAGACGCGCCTTGTCCCAAGCGAGGCCGCAGCGAGTGAAGATCCAAGGCGTACCCTCTGTGGTACGTTGAGGGTCTGAACGATGCGAGAACGAAGCTGGCGGGATTTTTCAGCGTCCTGCTAGATGCGGCGGTAGAAGGGGAGCGCCCTAACCGTCGCGTCGAGACGAGTGCCATCGACTTCAATGGTGAGGTTGGTGCCGGGGGCTGAGAAGTCCCGGAGCGGGAATGCCAGGGCGATTGGGATCTTGAGCTGTGGTGAGTGCGTGGCACTGCTCACCCAGCCGACTTCCCGGTTTCCGCTGAATATCTTGGCACCCCTCGGCGGGATAATCGAGCCATTCATGACGAGCCCGACTAAATGCCGCCGTACGTTACCGTAGGTGTCCATCCTCGCCACGACTTCCTGTCCGGGATAGCAGCCCTTATTCAAGCTGAACGCCTTTCCTTCCAGGTTCGCTTCCGGTGGGACGATCTCTTCGTTGAGGTCTGGTCCGGCCTTTGGCAGACCTGTTTCGATGCGGAGGGCTTCGCGAGCGTGACTGCCAATGGCTTTGATGCCGTAGGTCGTGCCCGCCTCCATGAGCCGTTCCCAGGCCGTGCTGAGGGCATCAGCGGGCAGCAATACTTCGAGGTCGATCTCTCCGGTTTCTTCTGTACGCAGGACGACCGAAGCATGCCCGCCGATCTTGGCTGCGATGGCACTCACTGGCTCGAGGTCACTCATCGCGACGCCGAAGGCGGCGCTGACAGTTGCGCAGGCCTTGGGTCCACTGACAAGCAGTAGCCCCCAGGATTCTGCACAGTTCTCCATCTTTGCTTTGATGCCGTAAAGAAGAAACTTTTTGAGAGCTTGGAAGGTGGCGTCGCCCACCTCTCCGACATCTTCCACCCACAGACTGTCGGATAGGGTATAGACTCGAAAGTAACCGAGCATCTTGCCCTTGTGCGTGAGAAGGCTCGAATAGCAGCCCTGGCCTGGCTGGAGCGGGAGAATATCGTTGCTGAGGAGGCCCTGCAGCCATTTTACGCGATCATCCCCGATGACGCGGATCTTGCCACGGTGCGAGAGGTCGGAGAGTCCGACTGCCTGGCGCACCGCCTGATATTCCGCGACCCACTTGCCATAGTGAGCGGGCATGTTCCATCCGCCGACCTCTTCAAAGGTCGCACCAAGCTTTGTGTGGAGATCGTGGAGGCGGGATTGTATCATTTTGAAATGTTGAGTTGTGAATGTTCAATGTTGAAGGAAATTCAACATTCAGCACTAAACATTCAACATTACCTCTTCTACCAGGTCTTTCAATCGAGCGGAGAACTCATTGCGCGAAACAATCTTGGTCACCCCTAGCGCTTTGGCCCGGTTAAACGTATCAACTT
>VBOM01000250.1 GCA_005877535.1 Nitrospirota bacterium
GACCCGTCGTTGCCGGCACCGTTTGTTCCAGCCGTGTTTACAGGGGTCGAGCAGATGGCCCCCTACTGGTCTGCGACGGCGAATGCGGATAATACTTCTACTTCAGCTACCAGCAAGTTGAGCGTGAACTTCCAGGATGGCATGGTGGGCGTCAGCAGCAAGTCCACCCCCAACTTCTTCTGGTGTGTGCGCGGTCCGATGAACGAGGCTGCGTATTAAGAATTCAGTGTTTGAAGTGAGTTGATGATTGGGGGGCAGGGGGCCTACGCCCTCTGCCCCTTTCGACGAACTCGAAACCCTAAACAACCCTTCTTACCCCACCAAGCCCAGGACGTCGGACTCGCGGACAAGAACAAGTTCCTTACCGTCCAGTTCGACTTCGGTCATTCCATATTTTTCGTAGAGGACCTGATCGCCCGGTTTGAGCACCGTGGGCCTGAAGACCTTTTCC
>VBOM01000251.1 GCA_005877535.1 Nitrospirota bacterium
TGAATTCCCATGATGAGACCTCCTCCTGTAGTTCAAAAGCGAGCGACAGGCTACGTCGTTCTGCAGATGGCGTCAACTCCCCCCAAGGTGAACTCGGAGACGAAGCGGAGGCGGGGTGGCAGAGCCCTTCGCTCCAGCGCCTCACGGAACGGCCCTTTCGGACTTTGCCACGTGGAATCCTTCGGAAATTCCTTCGTAGACTCAGCAAGTTTCCCCCTTCCTTCCTGGCAAAGTCTCAATGGGCGCCCCGTTCCACCGGCGAATTGCGCTCCAGGCTATGCCACCCAGCGAAGGAAATCTCCATCAACTAGAAAAATAAGAAAGGGACAGGCCGCTCACAAGCCTGTCCCCTTAACGCTTCGCCTTGTTCAGTCTCCTGCTGCATGACGATACCTATACGGTCATCGATGTTTGGCAGGAGGAGAATGTCGCGGTCAGCTGCCTAGCAGGCTCAACTCGCGGTGATTTCAAAAAACGCAGCACCTGCGCCGCGCGCCGCTGACCCCGTGCCCTTTCCCTGGCCCTTAGGGAGTGGGCTCTCTCCGTCCTTCGTTGGGTGGCTCACCCGGATTGATGAGGATCGGTGCCTTCAGTTGGTCCGGCAAGAGGATCAGTTTAGAATTCGGACTGTCATACAATTTGTACCGAAGATAGGCTGATGTGAGAGTCTGTGTGATGGTCTCCTGCGCCTTGGCCTGTCCGATGGATCGGATACGGAGCCCTTCTGCCTCACCCTCGGCCCGAATCCTGATCGAGTCACCTTCGCCCTTCGCTCTGGTCCTGGCAATTTCCGCATCCTTGGAGGCAATGGTCAGTTCGAATTCTTTTTGTTCTTTCTCCTGTTCCTTCGCCTGTTTCTGCTCAATCGCGCGCAAGACAACTTGCGGAAAATCGACATCGGCCAAGGCGACACTATTGATTTCCAAGTGACGTCCTTTCAGCTTTTCGACCACCACCGCCTGGACTTTGCTCGCAATCTCCGCGCTCTTTTCCGGCACCGTCACCATGTTATAGCCGGAAACCACACTACGCACCGTGGCCATAAACTGAGGTTTGACAATCCGCGGGTAAAAGTCCACGCCCACGTCTTGGGCCAGAAAATACAGCTCCTCCGGAATGGGCCGGAGGATGATGGCCGCCTTAATGAGCACCTGCAGATCATCCGCACTCAAGGCATCAATGTCTTCGGTGAAGCTCTGCCACCGAATATCGTAGCGGTACACGCTATTCCATGGCGCCTGCCAGTAATACCCGTCCTTCAGCGTTTCGGGGGAAAGCCCTTCGGTGAACGGACGCCAGAACAACCCTCGTTGGCCTGGTTGGATGGTGGTTCCGCAGGCCGTTGTCAGCAGCAGAACGGCGAGTACAAGACTCGTCATGGTTGGGCGTATCATAGCTCCCTCCCGGTACGGCCACGCCAAGCGTGGCGGGTTAGTGACCTAGTGATCGTGTGGGCGGACTGGGAGCCTGGTTGTCACCCAGCAACTCCAGGTGACGGCTGGCGAGCTGCTCCTCTTCGCGTGCCGCCTCTTCGTAAAACTGCGCTAACAGCCGTGTGCCGGTGACCCATTCCGACTCTCGCCCGAACAGCCATTCATAGACCACCGCGCGATGGGTCAATTCCTCGGCCTGTTGGCGCGACACCACCGCCTCGTGGCGGTAGAAGGCCGCAATCTTTCCGTGATCGTGACCTGGGTTGAGCGCGGTCATGTCCAGCGGAGCCGCGGGTCCTCCGCTGCAACCAGACAGGAGGAAGCTGGCAAGGAGCAAGACGAGAATGGCTCCATGCATCGTGGGATCTCCTCCGTCGTCCCCAAGGGACAGTCAGTGGGCAAGATGCACACGTGGTTGAAGGAACCCGACCGCCGCGGCAACGCTGGCCGATTACACCGAGATTATCGCATCCGCTCCGCTTCAGCGCAATATCACGTTGGAGCCCTCAGCGGGGGGCTTTAACAGTACGAGCAGGTGGTAGCTCCTTACTGCCGGCAAGTAATGGACTATAGGAAGAGGGTCGCGGAATATGAAAATCGGCCAGATAATGGTGCCAGCACCATTCAGACAGATCGGTCGGTGCATGGGTGGCCGCTGGTTCACGAGCCAGCGACAGGCTCCGTCGTTCTGCAGATGGCGTCAACTCCCCCAGGGGGAACTCTGAGACGAAGCGGAGGGGCGGCCTGATTACTCCCCTTGCACGAGTAACGCGCGCAGTTAGGGAGTAAACCAGGCCGCCCTCGAGGGAAGTGTAGACGTACCTTGACCCTCCCCTCGACTACCATTAGCCTCATCTGTCTAAGATAGCCTCTGACCTGGATGAAATTTAATGTGGTTTGCTGATGTCATACGTGACTTTGATTGGTTTACGAGTTATCAGGGCGATCTTGGGACACCTCGCATAAAAGTTCAGACGCGCCTCGACGAACCAGCATTAGACATTGACTTCCTGCTCTATGGGGGAGAATTTTCGGTTCGTCATCTTCGCATTCTATTTCATACCGACAAGAAAACCGTTGTAGACGAATGCCTAAACTGTCATATCCAACTCTGGATACATGCTCTTGAGGCATCATCGGCTATCGGTAGCGAAAAACCATGCAGTGTAGCCCTCTTCCCTCGAACGACGAATTTTGCTGTTATTACGGGAGAAGGTGACGAATCCGCAAAGGCTCACACAATGTCTCTTAATGACGCACCTCCGCAAACTGCTAATTACGAGGCCATCGGAACCGGGCTGGCGAATTGGACGCTAGAGGCAAAGACTCACCTTTTTTTCCTGGTGCGCTTTCTGAATCCATCAATCCCACCAGACACACGCTGGTTAAATGGATACCGTCTCGTGGAGTGGCATCTTATGCAAGGCAAGGATGGCCTTGCCGGAAATACAGCATGGCGTGCCTTGCTTGAGAAACATCGAGCTAAGTTACAACCCCACCTGCGCTCCAATCAGACGCTATACGGTCTATTTGAGGAAACCCGCGCTCTGGCAGCGCATGCCATACTCGACAATAGAAGTGATGCTGAACGGTTAAAGAAACCCGGAGAGTTAATCACATGGACGTTCTCAACCTTAGAAGCCATCATCAGCGAGATAATGAATGAGCCAAAACTGGGCCGAGGTCTGATTAAGGTCGTTCCTCGCGTTTTGATCCCTCCGACATAATCAGACAATTTCTGCTACCACGCTGCTACCGGAATAGGAAAACCAATCCTGATCCGTTAAGAGGATGGTTCTTCCGACTCGTCATTTTTCCTTGGGTTAGCTCTGCGAGGGTCGTGTCAGATTGGTCTGAATCGAGTTTGTACCCCGCAGGTTGGTCA
>VBOM01000252.1 GCA_005877535.1 Nitrospirota bacterium
CGAGCAGCTTACCAAAGCCAAGATTGTTGTAATGCCGGTACCGACTGTCGCCGACCTTCGCACAAAACGGCTCGCACGAACCAAGAGCGCGATTGAAGAAGTGCTTGCGGCAGGTGAACTGCACCTGTTCCGCGCTGTGCTCGCGTCGCTCGCCGAACAGGGAGACCCCATGGAGGTCGCGGCGGCAGCCATCAAGCTCGTCTTTCGCATGCAGGGTGGAGAGCGGAAGGAATATGATATTCCGGCAATGTCGGGCAGGCCGCCGGAGCGGCCATCGATGGCGCCGCGCCGCATGGGAGATCTTCGTGGGCGGGCCGGTGGCATGCTGCCGAGAGAGCGGCATGGAAGACCGTTCAACGCCGCGCCTGGTCGTGGCGGACGAACGATGGGGATGGCAAAGGTGTACATCGGCGCAGGCAAAGAGGCAGGGATTAGGCCAGGCGACCTCGTCGGAGCAATTGCCAACGAGGCTGGACTCAATTCGAATGTAATCGGCGCCGTCGAAGTGATGGATCGATTCTCGCTGGTGGAAGTGCCCGAAGTGCTGACCCGTGAGATCATCGAGACTCTCAGTCGGACCAGGATCAAAGGACAGAAAGTGGCAGTGAGATTGTTTCTGGAGCAGCCAAGGGGAGGAAGGGCATAGCCAGGTGCCCTTCTGGTTTGCAGAACGCGCACGATAGAGCAGTGCTCGTTCGAGGCGCGCAGTAAAAGGCAGCCTGGCAACGTCCTTTAAATAGCGGCATTGAGATTCGGAAGGCCCTCGCCCGGGCTTAGGGCACGTCACGGGAAATCGATTGCGAAGTAATCGGAGGGTAGGACAGGTGAATAATATCTGTCAGTGGGTAGGACGGGTGTGAAAGCTACGCGCAGTGGAAGATCAATCAGAGCCCCCAACCTTGAAGAGATAACGAGCGAGCATGGAAGGATTATCTAACAGAATGCGGAAAAACGAGGTTGGTAAGCTAGACCTTCGATGGTCCGCTTATGTGGCACAACTGAGTACCCTCGCCCGTCTCACACGGCTAACCTGCTGGCTGGGCTGTCAGTTCGCTTCTTAAATCACGATCCGTTCACGACGAGATTATTGGCCAGTTAGCTTTCTGTTGTTCCGATTTCCTCACGCAACTGAAACTTGAGGGAGGCGTACTCGTTCATGCAGTAGGCAAGCAGCCGTTCTGAGCCGAAGAGCATCACCATTCTGCCGTCCCGATCCACGAGCCGGCGCGTATCCTGCGGCCAATAGATGTGGGCTATCACCTCGGGATCGCCACTTATCCAACGAGCCAGAACAAAGGGCATCCGCTCGACGAGGGTCTTGACCCCATACTCGGTCTCGAGGCGTGAGGCAACGACATCGAATTGGAGTTCTCCCACGGCGGCCAAGACCGGCTCACGACGCACATGATCGGGTGAATAGAACACCTGCATCACCCCTTCTTCTTCGAGCTGCTGAAGTCCCTTCTGGAACTGCTTCTGCTTCGTGAGATCCTGTCTTCGAAGCACGCCGAAGCGCTCAGGAGGAAATTGCGGAATCGCATCGAAGGCGAGGGGACTGCCGGAGCAGAGCGTATCGCCGATGGCAAAGAGGCCGGGGTTCACCAGTCCCACGACGTCACCCGGGTAGGCCTCCTCAATCGTCTCCCGGTCACGGCCGAAGAGCCGGTGCGGTCGTGTCATGCGTATCTTCCGGTCTAGCCGCGCATGATAGACCATCATGTCCTTCTCGAAACGGCCAGACACGATACGCATAAACGCCATCCGATCACGATGTTGCGGGTCCATGTTCGCCTGAATCTTGAACACAAAGCCGGAGAATTTCTCGTCCGTCGGCTGCATGAGCCCCTGCGTACTCATGCGAGGGCTAGGCGGGGGTGCGAGCTCGAGGAACCCGTTCAGAAAAGGCTCGACGCCGAAGTTTGTCAGGGCGCTCCCGAAGAAGACCGGCGTGAGTTGGCCGGCAAGAAAGCGGTCGCGATCGAATTTGGTGCCGGCGCCGGTCAACAGGGCGATTTCTTCCTGCAGCGGACCATAGGCTTCTCCGAGCGTCTCCGCCAGACTCGGGTGGGGGAAGGTCTCCACTCTCATCGGCGCCCGGCGCTGGTTATGCAGCGTCCGTTGGAAAAACAGGATTTGAGATTCCTGAAGGTCGTACAACCCCTGAAACCCGGACCCTTCCCCGATAGGCCAATTGAACGGGACACTGTCAACCGCCATGAGGGTGCGGTAGGTGTCTTCGCTGAAGTCTTGGTGGCCAGGCGTGTCGAGCAGATTCACGCGCACACCCTGATAATCGAACTGCAGCGCGGTCGAGGTGATCGAAATCCCGCGCGCTTGCTCCAACTCCATCCAGTCAGACTTTGCCGCACGCTGATGCGACCGAGCTTGCACAGCCCCGGCCAGGTGCACTGCGCCGGCGTATAAGAGGAGCTTCTCAGTCAGCGTAGTTTTTCCCGCGTCCGGGTGTGAAATAATGGCAAACGTGCGCCGCCGGGCCACTTCTCGCGCCAATTCATCGGACAACGACTTCTCAATCGGCAAAGACATAGACGTTCCTTCTTTAGTTCGAGGCACCAAGCAAGATAGTCACAGGGAATGTTTTAGCATCTGGCAGAGGAGAAAACTAGAAGAAGCGAGCGGCCAGACAATCCTTCTTCCTCGCAGAACGCGCACGCTCGGAAGGTGCTCGTTCGATGCGCGCAGTGAAGGACAGTCCGGCTGATCCTTATTGAGGGAAGGCGCAAGTAATGGGTTCCTGAATGTGTGATTGTAAGAAGACCTGCACCCTATCCTCCGGGTGCTGATGGGTAATCGCGGGGCAGGCCTTACGGCAAAAATGTATTGGCCTGGAGTCTGCCTTTCGCATTTCCTTACGCTAACGTATACTTCGCATACAGTTTCCCCTATGAAACCGTGGAACTTTTCCCATGCGTTTTATCAAGGATGGTCCCGAAGTACCTGACCGTCTGGTGCATGCACACGAGGATTAGCGTGTGGTCTTCTTTTGTGGTGCAGGCGTCTCCTATCCGGCTGGTTTGCCTGGATTCGATGGTCTTACGTCAGGAATATTTGAAGCTCTGGGCGAGAATCCTAACCCTACAGAAAAAGAAGCCATCAATGAGAAACGCTTTGATCTAGCAATTAGTCTTTTGGAGGGAAGGATCAAAAAACGGCCTGTCGTCCGCGAAAAGATTCGAGAGATACTTACCCCGAAGAATCTCGATAACCCCGCCTCCACGGCCACTCATCAAGCCTTGCTGATACTAGCCAAGAATCAAGATGATTCTGTCCGGTTAGTAACGACAAACTTCGATCGAATCTTTCTTAAGGTTGCTCCATCTTTGTCCTTCTACGCGGCCCCTTTACTACCTCTTCCCAAGAAAAGCCGATGGAATGGCCTTGTATATCTGCACGGACTTTTGCCTGAAAACAACGATGCCACCGCGTTAAATAGTCTTGTCGTATCTAGTGGTGATTTTGGTTTGGCCTATCTTACGGAGCGCTGGGCCAGTCGCTTTGTTTCCGAGTTATTTCGCAACTACGTGGTCTGCTTTATTGGTTATAGCATCGGCGATCCCGTTTTGAGATATATGCTTGATGCGCTTGCGGCAGACCGGATTCTTGGTGAGGAGGCTGGGGAAGTCTTTGCGTTCGGAGACTTTAATGATGGAGATGAGGATAGAGCTCAGCGAGATTGGCAATCGAAAGGAGTTGTTCCTATCCTATACCCCAACCGGGGATCGCATTTCCTGATGCATGAGACATTGAAGGAGTGGGCTGGGAAATACCGGGATGGCATTACGGGCAAGCGCGCGATCATCGTCCATGAAGCGTCTAGCCCCCCTTCACCCATCAAGAGTGACGGACAAATTGAGCGAGTCCTCTGGGCTCTCATGGAACCAACCGGCCAATCAGCCAAATCCTTCGCGGAACTCGATCCTGTGCCACCGGTTGAATGGCTCAATGTATTTGCTGAACCACGTTTCACGCAAAGTGACTTGCGTAAACTTGGGATTCCTGTAGTGCTCCCGATTTGTCAAGCGGCCACGAACTGAGTGCTGTGGCTGGTGCGATGTTGTTGTTCGACCTGACACGGTGTCTGATAGCCGAGTGCCGAATGCCAGTAACGGGTGTTGTACCACTCAACCCATGCGGTGAGCGATTGTTCCAACTCCAGCGGACTGGCCCACTCGCGGAGCCAGAGCAGCTCTTCCTTGAGGGTCCGCATGAGCCGTTCTGTATCCGCGTTCCCCTTCGGGTTGTTGTAACTGGTGAAGGCCTGGGTGATACCCAGGGTCGCCGCCGCCTTCATGAAGGCGAGCGAGGAGGGCTGACAGCCATTGTCACTCATGAGATGGAGCCCGTGGTCACGGCTCCCGTGCGGGAACTGGCGTTGCACCGCCATGTCCAGCGCGGTCAGCCAGTGCATCGTTTTGGCCTGCAGTCCTGCATAGTGGCCGACAATTTTCTTGGTGTACCAGTCCAGCACCAAGACGAGGTACACCCAGCCCGCGGGTTCGACCATCACCTTGGTCATATCAATGCCCCACCACTGATTCGGGGCCGTCGGGCGCGGCTTGCTCCGCGTCGGCGTCCGGGTCGCCTTCAGTCGGGGATTGCCTTGCACCACCAAGCCCTGCTCCCGCATCAGCCGGAGGATGCGCTTCTTGTTGACCGCCAGTCCTTCCCCGAAGCGCAGCTGGGCCCAGATCCGGCGATAGCCCCAGAACGGATGGTCGGCTTTCAGCGCCTGGATCCGCTCGAGCAGCGGCGCGTTGCGGTGCCCCACCTTCGGCGAACGACGGCGGCTCATGGCCACACCTCCTCGTCGCTTTTTTTTAGCTCCAAGGTGAGTTCGCCCACCAACTTCTTGAGCCGGGCGTTCTCATGGTGGAGCCGGGCCTCACGCTCCGTCTGCTGGGCGACCTCAAACGTTTTGGGCGCGTTCGCCAAAAATTGATCGCGCCACTGGTAATACTGGGCTTGACTGATGTGATACTCGGAACAGATGACGGCCACCGGCCTGCCCTTGAGGCCTTCGAGTACAATGGTGGCTTTGGTCTTGGCGTCCCACTTGCGTCGCTTCATGGCCGATCCCTCCTGTGTGGATCAGCCACAGTCTACTCAGTTCAGGTAGCCCCTGTCTTAGCGGGGAGCAGTATAAGGTTGTTCGGGTTTAACCTCAGCCGAAGTACTTTGAACAACCTAAAGATCAAGACATCTGAATACTATTCTGAGACCAAACGAAAGATACTCGACCGCATCGTCTGTGGCAGTCTCGTTCACGCGGATGAAACACGGGCCAACATCAAAGGGAAGTCTGCTTATGTGTGGGTTCTAACAAATTTGAATGAGGTCGTTTACATCCTGGCTGAAAGTCGCGAGGGGGAAGTTATCCAGAAGTTACTGTCCAACTTCAAAGGAGTCTTAGTGCCCGACTTCTATGCGGCCTATGATTCGATCGAATGTCC